>DASPKR010000181.1:0-3769 GCA_035627975.1 Pyrinomonadaceae bacterium
GTCGCAGTAGGTCGTAGTCCCGCCGCGTATCATCTCGGCCAGGCCGAGCTGCGTGCCCACGCGCACGAACTCTTCGGTGACGTTCTTGGCCTCGGCCGGGAAGATGTACTTGGTGAGCCACTCGTTGAGGTCGAGGTCGTCCGCGAGGCCGCGGAAGAGCGACATGGGGACGTGCGTGTGGCCGTTTATAAGGCCGGGGATGACGGCGCGCCCGCGAGCGTCAATCACCTCCGCGCCCGCGTGCCTGCGCTCGACCTCGGCGCGGCGCCCCACCGCGACGATGCGGCCCGCGCGCACCGCCACGGCGCCGTCCTCGATCACGCGGCGCTCGCCGTCCATCGTCACGACCGTGCCGCCGACGACGAGCAGGTCGGCGCGGCGCTGCCTCTGCGCGAGCGCCGAAACCGGCGAAAGGAGGATGCAGGCTGCCAGCAGCGCAAACGCCGCCCGGCGCTTACTCGTTCTTTTTGAAAAGTCCATCCGTCACTCGCTCTGCGCGCCGGCCTCTTCGAGGAACTGGGCGTCGAAGGGGCGCGGCAGCAGCTCTTTCATCTGTAGGGTCTCGGAGTCGCCTCGAAGGTTGGCGAGCACGACGGGTATGTCGCCGCAGAACTCCCAGATGAGCTGTCGGCAGGCGCCGCAGGGCGGCGTCAGGCGCTCGGTGTCGGCGACGACGGCGATGCGCCTGAAGCGGCGCGCGCCCTCGGAGAGCGCCTTCCAGATGGTGACGCGCTCGGCGCACATCGTCAGCTCGTAGGCGGCGCTCTCGATGTTGCAGCCCGAATAGACGTTGCCTTCCTCGTCCTCGAGCGCGGCGCCCACGTGAAAGTTCGAGTAGCGCGCGAGCGCGCACTCGCGCGCGCCCTTCGCGGCCTCAATCAGCTCCTCTTCCCTTCCCACTCAGCCTCCTTGTTCTACCTTGAGCGCGACGCCCACGCCCGCGGCGGCCTCGGCGCGGCGGCGGCGCGCGTCCTCCAGGCGCTCGCGTATGCGGCCCGAGAGGAGCTGTATGCTCACGAGGTTGTGGCCCCCCTCGGGGATTATCACGTCGGCGTAGCGCTTCGACGGCTCGACGAACTGCATGTGCATGGGCCGCACGGTTGCGAGGTACTGCTCGATGACGGACTCGACGGTGCGGCCGCGCTCGGCTATGTCGCGGCGCAGGCGGCGGATGAAACGTATGTCGTCGGGCGTGTCCACGTAAACCTTCACGTCCATCTCGTCGAGCAGGCGCTGGTCGGCGAAGATGAGTATGCCCTCGATGATGATGATGGGGCGCGGCTCCATGTGGAGCGTCCGGGGCAGGCGCGTGTGCGTGCGGAAGTCGTAGATGGGTAACTCCGCCGGCTCGCCGCGCTTGAGGGCTTGCAGGTGCTCGATGAGAAGCTCGTTGTCGAGCGCGTCCGGGTGGTCGAAGTTTATCTTGCGGCGGTAGTCGAGCGGCATCTGGTCAAGGTTGCGGTAGTAAGAGTCCTGCTGAAGGAAGACGACCTCGTCCTTGCTCACCGATTCCAGTATCCGGTTAGCCACGGTCGTCTTGCCCGACCCGGTCCCGCCGCAGATGCCGATTATCATTACTGTAGTTTCGGTATCACAAGTCTGAGCAGCGCGGCGAAGGTCTCGCGGACGCGCTCGCCGGTCTCGATGACCTCCTCGTGGTTGATGGGCCGGTCAACTACGCCGGCCGCCATGTTCGTGATGCAGGAGAGCCCAAGCACGCGCAGGCCCATGTGGCGCGCGACCATTGCCTCCGGCACGGTGCTCATGCCGACGGCGTCTGCGCCCAGGAGCCGCAGCATGCGAATCTCGGCCGGCGTCTCGTAGGCGGGCCCAGAGAGCGCCGCATAGACGCCGCGCGGCATCTCGAAACCGAGCGCGCGGGCCGCGCCGACGGCCGCCTCCTGGTACTCGCGGTCGTAAACTTCGGACATGTCCGGGAAGCGCGGGCCGAAGCGCTCGTCGTTGCGGCCGCGCAGGGGGCTCGCGCCCAGGAGGTTCAGGTGGTCGCTTATGCAGACGAGCGAGCCCGGCGTGTAAGACTCGTTCAGCCCCCCGGCGGCGTTCGTCAGCACGAGCGACTTTATCCCGAGCCGGCCGAGCACGCGCACAGGGAACGTCACCTCTTCGAGCGAGTAGCCCTCGTAGAAGTGGAAGCGGCCCTGCATGGCGGCGACGTGCACGCCCTCGACGCGGCCGAAGACTAGCCGGCCGGCGTGGCCCTCGACCGTGGGGCGCGCGAAGCCGGGAATCTCCGAGTAGGGGACGGCGAGGGCGTCTTCGAGCTCGTCGGCGAAGGCGCCCAGCCCGCTCCCGAGCACGAGGGCGACGCGAGCGTCGTCGCCGCCGCGCGAGCGCAGGAAACGGGCTGCGTGCTCGGCGAACTCGAAGGCGGTCTCGTGCTGCGGCGTCTCCGTCATTTCTTCTTCTCGTCTTTGAACAGGATGTTAAAGGCTAACACGAGCGCGCCCGCGGCGGCTATCAGGAAGAAGAAGATTGCGATGGCGGGGTAGCCGAAAATCTTGAAGTTCGTCTCGACCCTCATCATCAGCGCCGCCCCGACGATGAGCGCCGCAAGCAGAAGGCCCAGCGTGATGCGGTTCGCGACCTTCTGTATGCCCTCGATGAGGCGAACCTCGTCTATGGCGTCCACCTCGAACTTGAGGCCGCGCTTCGTGACGGTCTCTAAGAACTCGTTGACGCGCGCCGGGAATTTTTCCAGAAAATCCTTAAGCTCCAGGACTGTCGCGTAGATGTTCCCGGCCGAGAGGCTCTTGCTCAGGCGCCGCTGGACTATGGTGTCGGCGTACTCGCGTATGGCGAAGTTGGGGTCGAACTTCGGGTCGAGCGTGTGCACGACCTGGTCGAGGTTCAGCAGCGTCTTCGCGATCATTGTGAACTCGGGCGGGAGGCGGAAGTTGGTCTCGCCCGAAATCTGCGTGATGCGTAGGACGACCCGGCCGGAATTGAGGTTCTCCAGCTGCGAGTCGCGGTTCTGGAGGACTAGCTCCGAGACCTGGTGCGTGAATGATTGCTCGTCGAAGCCCTCCTTCGGCTCGCCCATGCGGACGGCCAGCCCGGCCGCCTCCTCGCCGCGCCCCTCGCTGATGGCGAGCAATAGCTGTATGAGGCCCTCCTGGAAGCGCGGGCTGACGCGCCCGACCATGCCGAGGTCAATGAGGGCAATGCGTTTGTCGTCCGTGAGGAAGACGTTGCCGGGGTGCGGGTCTGCGTGGAAGAAGCCGTCAACGAGTATCTGCTGCAGGTAAGCCTGGAAGAGGTGCTCGGCGAGCAGGAAGCCGTCGAGCTCGAGCATGGCTAGCGGCGAGAGCGTCGTTATCTTCCGCCCTCGTATGTAGTCCATCGTGAGCACGCGCGAGGTCGTGTAGTCCTCGATGTGTCGGGGGACGACGAGGCGGTCGAAGTCGCGGAGGTTCCCGGCGAAGGTCGAGAGGTTGCGCGCCTCCTGCCTGTAGTCGAGCTCGCGCAGCAGGCTCTTGCGGAGCTCTTCGAGCACGCCGCCGAACTCGTACCGGCGCCCGGCCTCGGTGTGGCCGTCGAGGAACGCGGCGATGTCCGTGAGCACGTCGAGGTCTTTCGTCATCTGCTCGCGTATGTCGGGGCGCTGCACCTTGACGACGACGGGGCGGCCGTCCCGCATCCTCGCGCGGTGAACCTGCCCGAGCGAGGCCGCGGCCATCGGCGCCGACTCGAACTCCGAGAATGCCTTCGACACGCGCACGCCCAGCTCCGTCGCGACTATCTTCTCGAC
>DASPKR010000182.1:0-9537 GCA_035627975.1 Pyrinomonadaceae bacterium
GCGTCGCGCGCTTCGAGCGCGAGGCGCACGCCGTCTCACACCTCAACCACCCGAACGTCGTCACGGTCTACGAGGTCGGCGAATCGGACGGCCTGCGCTTCATCGTCACCGAATACGTCGAGGGCGAGACGCTGCGCGAACTACTCGCGCGCGGCCCGCTCCCCACGGGGCGCGCGCTCGACATCGCCGTCCAGAACGCCTCAGCGCTCTCGGCCGCGGATGAGGCGGGCGTCGTCCACCGCGACGTGAAGCCCGAGAACGTGATGCTGCGGCCCGACGGCTACGTCAAAGTCCTCGACTTCGGCCTCGCCAAGCTCGTCGAGCGGGGAGGCACGCGAGGCTCCGACGGCGAGGCCGAGACCGTCGAGATGGCCCACACGAACCCCGGCGCCGTGATGGGCACGACCTGGTACATGTCGCCCGAGCAGGCGCGCGCCGGGGCGGTTGACGAGAGGACTGACGTTTGGAGCTTAGGCTGTGTCCTCTACGAGATGCTCGCGGGCGTGCCTCCCTTCGTCGGCGCGACGCCGAGCCACGTAATAGTCTCGCTGCTGGAGAAGGAGCCGGCGCCCCTCGTCGGGCAAGTCGCTGGCGTTACGCCGGAGCTCGAGGCCGTCGTCCTGAAGGCCCTGCGTAAAAACCGCGACGCGCGCTACCGGACGATGGGCGAGATGCTCGAAGACCTGGTTAGCCTCAAGGCCGCTTACGGCGTCGCCGGCCACACGGCGCGGCTCACGTCGCAGGCCGCGTCGGGCTCGCGGCGTGAGACCTCGGGCGGGGCGCCCCCGCCCCTCGCCCGCGACACGGCGCACGCAGGCGACGCGCAACCCACAGCGCCCGACGGCCCGCACGCGCGCAACCGCTGGACCGAGAGCTTCCGCATATTCGACACCAGCGCGCCGGGACTGCGCGACAAGAACAGGCGGCTGCTCGTAGGCGCCGCTCTCGCCTCCGTCCTCATCGTCGGCGCCTACGTCCTCTACTCGCGCCTGACGGCGACGCGCGGCATCAAAGCCGTCGCAGTCCTCCCCTTCACGAACGTCGGCGGCAGCCCCGACACCGAATGGCTCTCCGACGGCATCACCGAAAGTCTAATCAACAGCCTCTCGCCCGCGCCGGGCCTGAAGGTGATGTCGCGCAACTCGGTCTTCCGCTACAAGGGGCGCGGGGTGGAGCCCGTGAGGGCCGCGCGCGAGCTCGGCGTGGGCGCCGTGCTCACGGGCGAGGTGGCGCAGCGCGGCGACGACCTCGTGGTGACGGCAGAGCTGATTGACGCGCGCGACAACACGCAGCTCTGGGGCGAGCGCTATAACCGAAAGCTCTCCGACCTCGTTTCCGTTCAGGAGGAGATAGCCAGGGAGATCGCCGCGCACCTGCGCTCGCGGCTGCAAGGCGCGGCGGCCGAGCCGAAGAGCCACACGCGCGACAGCGAGGCATACCAGGACTACCTGCGCGGCCGCTACTTCTGGAACAAGAGGACGGAGGAGGGCTTCCGCAGGGCCGTCGAGTTCTTCGACCGCGCCATCGGCCGCGACCCGCGCTACGCGCTCGCCTACGCCGGGCTCGCCGACACCTACGCCCTGATGAGCGACTACAGCATCGTGCAGCCGCGCGAGGCGATGCCGAAGGCGAGGGCCGCCGCCGAGCGGGCGCTCGAACTGGACGACTCGCTCGCCGAGGCCCACACCTCGCGCGCCTTCGTCCGAATGGCCTACGACTGGCAGTGGCGCGAGGCCGAGCGCGACTTCCAGCGCGCCATAGAGCTTAGCCCCAACTACGCGACCGCGCACCAGTGGTACGCCTCATACCTTTTGCAGGTCGGACGCTTCGGCGAGGCCCTCTCCGAGATACGGCGCGCGCAGGAGCTAGACCCCCTCGCGCCCATCATCGGCGCCAACGCCGGGCTCTACCTCTACTACGCGCGCCGCTACGACGAGGCCGCGGCGCAACTCCGAAAGACTCTGGCGGTTGACGACCGCTTCGGCGTCGCGCACCTCTACATGGGCTACGTGATGCTGCAACAGCCTAACAGCGCCGAGGCGGCGATTGCGGAGTTCATAAAGGCGCGCGAGCTGATGGGCGAAGACCCCGAGACACTCGCGGCGCTCGGCCACGCCTACGCCGTGGCGGGCCGTCGCGCCGACGCCTTGAAGTCGCTCGAAGCCCTGCGTGCGCGCTCCACGCGCGGCTACGTCTCGCCCTACTTCCTGGCGATCGTCTATGCGGGCCTGGGCGACACGGCCCGCGCCTTCGAGAACCTGGAGCGCTCCTACCAGGATCGCCACCCAGGCATGATACTGCTCAAGTCCGACCCGCGCTTCGACCCGCTGCGCAAGGACGCGCGCCTCTCCGACCTCATACGCCGCATCGAGCAGCAGCCCGCCGAGCCCGAAGAAATACGCTGAAGCGGGGCGGCGTGCGCCGCCCGATAGTTAACCGGAAATCTGCTCGCCGGGGCCGGCGAAGTGGCTCGCGCTCGCGCCTTCGAGGCTTTCGAGAAACCCTGTCAGCTCGGGCGGGGGCGGCGCCGTGAAGCTCATCCACTCGCCGGTGCCAGGGTGGTGGAAGCCGAGCCGCTGCGCGTGCAGGAACTGGCGGCCGAGCGCGAGCACGCGCGCCCGCAGCCGGCCGTCGGGGATGTTCTGGTCGCGCCCCATGCCATAAGTTTCGTCGCCCACGACGGGGTGCTTGAGCCACGCCAGGTGGACGCGAATCTGGTGCGTGCGGCCCGTCTTTATCTCAACGTCGAGGAGCGTGAAGCGGCGCAGTCGCGCGCGCACGCGCCACAGGGTGAGGGCCGCGCGCCCGCCGCGCACTACCGCCATGCGCGTGCGGTTACGCGGGTCGCGCCCGATCGGCTCCTCGATCTTGCCCCGGTCGTCTTTGACGAGCCCGTGCGCGAGCGCGGCGTAGGACTTGAACACGGTGCGCGCGCGGAACTGCTCGGTCAGGTTTTCGTGCGCGTGCGCGGTCTTGGCGACGACGATGAGGCCGGAAGTCCCACGGTCGAGCCGGTGGACGATGCCCGGCCGCATAGCCCCGGCGCTGTGCGAAAGTTGGTCGAAGTGAAAGGCGAGCGCGTTAGCCAGGGTGCCGGAATGGGCTCCGGCGGCCGGGTGGACGACCATCCCCGCGGGCTTGTTGACGACGACGACTTCTTCGTCCTCGTGGACTATCTCTAGCGGGATGTCTTCGGGCGTGAGGTCGTGCGAAGGCGGGGGCGGCAACTCCACCTCAACGCGCTCGCCGGCCCTGAGCTTGTGCGAAGGTTTGGCGGCGCGGCCGTCAACCAGAACGTCGCCGTCGTCGGCCGCGCGCTTGATGACGGTGCGGCTCACGCCCGCAAGCCTTGACGCGAGGAACGAGTCGAGCCGCGCGCCCGCCTCCTCGCCCGAGACCTCAAAGGCGAGCGCATCCGTATCCGGCTCTCTCGCCGCTTCGTCTTCCATGACTTTCAGGCGCGCGACGCGCCCGCCCCGGCTCGCGAGCGGCGGCGCAGGAGCACGAGCGCGACGGCGCCTCCCGTGAACACGGCCGCGCTTATTAGCTGAGAGGTGGAGAGGCCCGTCAGCGTCGTCAGGTGCGCGATGTCGCCGCGCGGATCCGCGCGGACGAACTCGATTGCGAAACGGATCGCGCCGTAGAGCACGGCGTAGGCGGCTATCACGGCGCCGTCGAAGGGCTTCCTGCGGTGCAGCCGCACGAGGAAGAGGAAGAGTAGGAGCATCGCGAAGGATTCGTAGAGCTGCGTGGGGTGCAGCGGGACTCCGGCCGGGACGCCCGTCACCTGCCGCGCCTCCTCGGGGAACGTGACGGCCCAGGGGAGGTGGCACTCCTCGCCCCAGCAGCAGCCGGCGGCGAAGCACCCGAGCCGCCCGATTGACTGCCCGAGCGCCACGCCCGCCGCGAACGCATCTGTGGCCTTCCAGAAGGGCAGGCGGTAGCGGCGAATCAGCAGGAGCCCGGCCGCCAAGCCGCCGAGGAAGCCGCCGTACCAGACCCCGCCCGAGCGCAGGAAGTCTATGGAGATGAGGTTCCAGATGCTCGCGCCGTACTCGGGCTCCGCGAACATGAGCAGGATTTTCGAGCCGAGCAGCCCGCCCAGAAGCATCCACAGCCCCATATCGAAGACGCGCTCGCGCGGGAGCCCGTCGCGCTCCGCGAGGCGCGACGACACGAAGAGCGCCGCTAGAAAGGCGAGCGCAAGCAGCACGCCGTAGGTGTTCACGGGGAAGCTACCGATGCGGAACAGTTCAGGAAGCATCTCGGTTCGGGCGAGGGGTGACGGGCGACGAGAAGCGGCCAGCCGGCCGGGCCGACGCCTTTGACGACGGCGGCGCGGGCAGAGGCGCCGGGGCGGCGAGGGGCATCTCTTCCCTGTTCATGCCTTCTCCGAGACTCCCGGGCCTGAGCCCTCGCGGGCGCGCCTCTCGGCGCGGCCTTCGAGGATGAGGTCGAGCGCGAGCAGGCCGGCGCCGACGCAGATGGCGGCGTCGGCGACGTTGAAGGTCGGCCACTGGAACGACCCCAAGTGCAGCTCGATGAAGTCAACGACGTGGCCGAGCCTCACGCGGTCTGTCAGGTTCCCCGCGACGCCCGCGAGCAGAAGGGCGAGCGCGCCGAGCACGCGGTCGTCCGTCCGCTTGGTGCGGAAGAAGTAGATGAGCACGCCGACGACGGCGAGCGCCGCGAGAGCCGCCAACATCCAGCGGCCGAACTCGCCGCCCTCCTGCAACTGCCCGAAGGCTATGCCGGGGTTCTCCGCGTAGCCGAACATGAGGAAGCCGTCAATGACGCTCACCGTCCCGCCGAGGCGCAGGCGGCGCACTGCCCAAGCCTTCGTCGCCTGATCGGCCAGATAGACGCCCGCCGCGGCGAACAGGTACGCCGCGCGCCAGGCGATGCCCCGCGCCTGCTCGCTCACGACTCGGCCGCCCCCCCTTCGGCCTCCATCTCGGCCAGCGCCTCGACGCAGCGCTCGCAGACGGTCGGGTATCGCGCGAACTCGCCCACGCGCACGGAGTAGTTCCAGCAGCGCTCGCACTTCTGCCCGTCGGCGCGCTCGACCGCGACGGAGACTTCGCGCGCCTCCTCCTCGCCCGAGAGCGTAAGAGAGACCTGCGAGACGATGAAGAGGTATCGAAGCTCTTCCCGGTACTGTTCCAGGAGCGCGTTGGTCTTCCTGTCGGCGCTGAGAAGGACGTGCGCCTCGAGGCTGCTCCCGATGCGCTTGGCTATGCGCGCCTCTTCCAAAGCGCGCAAGACCGTGTCGCGCACCTCGAAGAGGCGCGACCAGCGCTGCGAGAGCCCCGTGTCGCGCTCGCGACCCACGAGCGGGAACTCGACCAGGTGGACGGACGGCGCCACCGAGTCGCCCCCGGCTTTGACCTCCGGCAGGTTCTCCCAGATTTCGTCGGCTGTGAAGGCGAGCACAGGCGCCAGGAGGCGCGCGAGCGCGTCGGCGATGTAGTTGAGCGCGGTCTGAGCCGAGCGGCGCGCGTGCGACTTCGGCGCGGCCGTGTAGAGCCTGTCCTTTATGATGTCGAAGTAGCGCGCCGACAGCGTCACCGTGCAGAAGTTGTAGAGCGCGTGGTAGGCGGCGTGGAACTCGTATGCCTTGTAGGCCGCGACGACGCGCTCTATCACGGCGTCGAGCTCCGAGAGCGCCCAGCGGTCTATCTCGAACATCTCCCCGAGCGGCACGGAGTCGCGCCGCGGGTCGAAGCCGTCTAGGTTGCCGAGCGCGAAGCGCGCGGTGTTCCGCATCTTGCGGTAGGCGTCCGAGGCGCGCTGCAATATCTCGTCCGAGCAGCGCACGTCCTCCTGAAAATCCGAAGAGGCGACCCAGAGGCGCAGTATCTCCGCGCCCGAAGCCTTCACGACCTCGTTCGGCGAGATGCCCGTGCCTTCGGACTTGCTCATCTTCTGCCCCTGCACGTTTATCACCCAGCCGTGCGTGACGACGGCGCGGTACGGCGCGCGGTCGTGCGCGGCGAGCGCGACCATCAGGGAAGAGTTGAACCAGCCGCGGTACTGGTCGCCGCCTTCGAGGTAAACGTCGGCGGGCCAGCGCAGGCCCTCGTAACGTTCGAGCACGGCGACAGAGGACGAGCCGCTGTCGAACCAAACGTCGAGTATGTCCGTCTCCTTCGTGAACTCCGCGACGCCGCACTTCGGGCAGCGGAAGCCCTCGGGCAGAAGCTCCCGTGCCTCGCGCGCGTACCAGGCGTCGGCCGACTCGCGCTCGAATACGTCCGCGACGTGGTTGATGACGGAGGCGTCTGCTACGGTCTCGCCGCAGCCCGAGCAGTAGAAGGCGGGTATGGGGACGCCCCACACCCTCTGGCGCGACACGCACCAGTCCGGTCGCCCCTTGAGCATGTTGCGCATGCGCTCCTCACCCCACGCCGGCACCCACTCGACGCCCTCTATCTCGCGCAGCGCCGCCCCGCGTAAGGAGGTGGGCTCGTTTGTCACGTCGTCCGTGAAGTTCGACACGTCGCGGCCGTCGTCGTCGCGCTCGAAGTCGCGCCCGTCGCCCGCGGGCGTGTCGAGCGAGACGAACCACTGCGGCGTCGCGCGGAAGATGACGGGGTTCTTGCAGCGCCAGCAGTGCGGGTAGCGGTGCCCGTAGGGCTCGTCGAAGACGAGCAGGCCGCGCCCGCGCATGAACTCGACTATGCGCGGGTTGGCCTCGAAGACGCCCTGCCCGGCGAAGTGCTCGACCTCCGAAGTGAATCTGCCGGCGTTGTCAACGGGGCAGTAGATTTCTAAGCCGTAAGACTTGCCTATCACGAAGTCGTCGTGGCCGTGGCCCGGCGCCGTGTGTACCAGGCCCGTGCCGGCCTTGCCCGTCACTTTCTTGTCGCGCGCCTCGCTCACATCCAACTCCGTCTCGGCGTCGGCCTCGCCGCCGAGCGTGACGTGCTCGCCCACCATCAAAAGCGACGGCCGGTCTAGCCACGCGTGGCGGGCTTCGAGGCGGTCGAGGCGCGAGCCGGGGAAGCGCGCGAGCACGCGGGGCGAGGGGACGGCGGGCCACGCATCGGCCTCCCCGGCGGGCCGGCCGTCGGCGCCAAGGCCGAGCTTTTCGGCGAGGGTCGCCACGAGGTCGCTCGCGACGACGAAGACCTCGCCGTTGTGCTGGACGGCCGCGTACTCGAAGTTGGGGTTGACGGCTATGCCGAGGTTCGATGGGAGCGTCCAGGGCGTCGTCGTCCAGATGAGGAAGAAGACCTTCCGGGGGTCGTCCTGGTCGCCGAGTATCTCGCGCTTGAAGGCTTTGGCCTCAAGGTTCCCCTCCGAGAGCGGGAACTTGACATAGACTGAGGGGCTCGTGTGCTCGCGGTACTCGACCTCGGCCTCCGCGAGCGCCGTCTGGTCGTGGACGCACCAATAGACGGGGCGCGCGCCCTTATAGACGTAGCCGCGCTCGACGAAGCGGCCGAACAGTCGGGCCGTCTCCGCCTCGTAGTGGTTCGACATCGTCAGGTACGGGTCTTCCCACAGGCCGAGTATGCCGAGCCGCTGGAAGTCGGCGGTCTGCCGCTTCAGGGCGCCCGCGGCGTGCTCGCGGCAGGCGCGGCGGAAGCTGACCTGCGAGAGGTCTGCGCGCTTCCTGCCCTTCTTCTCCAGCGCGCGCTCGACGTGCTGCTCGATGGGCAGGCCGTGGCAGTCGTAGCCGGGGACGTAGGGCGCGTCGTAGCCCATCATCGAGCGCGACTTGACGACGATGTCCTTGAGAATCTTGTTGAGCGCGGTGCCGAGGTGTATGTCGGCGTTGGCGTAGGGCGGCCCGTCGTGGAGGATGAAGCGCTCGCGCCCCGAGCGCTCGCGCCGCAGCCGCGCGTAGAGCCCGGCCTCGTCCCACTTCTTCAGGCGCGCAGGCTCGGACTGGCCCAGGTTCGCCTTCTGCGCGAACCCCGTCTTCGGCAGGTTAACCGTGCTCTTCAGGTCGAGCGGTGTCTCGGTTGACATCTTCTTCGCCTTCCTTCGGCCTCGTGAATTAGTGATACTAACCCACGGGCAGTTCAATTCAAAATTTCAAAAAAATCGCCCGAGCCGGCTCTCTCGCTCGGAGAGGATGGCTCGGGCGCTGCGGCGCCTGTGATTAGGAGACAGGGCTCTCAGCCGATGAACATCTCCTCCTCCGCGTATGTCTGGTCAATCTGTTTTGGTGCGGGGGCCACGAGCACTTCCAGACCGCGCCTGACCCCCGCCATAATCGCCGCGATCTCGCGGGCGGGGTTGATTATCTTCGAGGTTATGTAGCCCGTCGTAACCATGAGTTGCTCGTGCGTCTGGTCTATCGAGCGGCTTATCATCTCGACCTTGTCGCGCGCCGTCTCGGCCGAGACTCCTACTATTTCCTTGAGCTGCCTGACCTCCTCCTTGATGAGGCCCATTGACTCCGAGAAGTGCATCGTGGCCGTCGAGAGGTGGCCCGACATCACGGTCACCTGCTCGGCCACGTCTCGCCCCTGCGCGGCGATTGCGCGCACCTGGTCGGCTAGACCGCCCATGCGCTCCATGAGGGGCTCGACCCTGCGCTCGACGTTCGTCACGGTGCGCGCGACGCGGCTTATGACGACCGCGACGACGACCATCGCGACGGCAATGACTACGAACGACACGGCCACGATGACAAGCACCCAGAAGGCCGGGTCGTTCGCGCTCATCTGTAGGGCCGGGAAGGGCATAAACAAGTAGTCGGTAGCCGGTGGAAAAACCTTCGTTATTGAATCGTTAGCTTGTCAGCGTCAGCGCCCCGGCGCGGAGCCTACTGACTGCTGATTATTAACTACTGTTTCATCCTTGCCCGCCGTCGCCCGCGGGCTGCCCGACGAGGGCGGAGTTTTCGGTGCGGCGCTTCTCGTCGCGGTATGCCTGCTTGCCGGCCTCTATGGCGGCGGTGACCTGCTCGCCGCCGCGCGCGGCGGCGCTGCGGGCCGAGGCGGCAAGCTCGCCCGCGCGCCCGGCGGCGGCCTCGTAATACTCGCCGGCCTTCGCGCCGAGCTGCGAGCCGGTCTCCCGCGCGCGGTCAACGCCTTTGCGAGTGGCGTCGGCGATGTCCTCGCGCAGCTCCCTGCCGGACTTGGGCGCGAGCAGCAGCGCTACGACGGCGCCTACAGTCGCGCCGAGGGCGAAGCAGGCGAGCTGCGTCCCGAAGTCCGTGTCGTCGCCCCCGCCGCGCCTGCGCTGTAGTTTCTCTGACATGGCCTCTCCTCAGAAGCGGGGCTGGCATCGCGCCCGCCGAAAGCCGCCCGGTAACGGCACTTTTAAACCTTCTCGCAATATAACAAAAGCGCGCGAACCGGCGCAATAAATCGGCCGCCGCTCACTCGGCGTCGGCGTCGCCGCCGGCCTCGCCTTCGTACTGCCGCAGCTTACGGTAGAGCGTCTTGCGCCCGATCCCGAGGGCGCGGGCGGCGCGCGTCTTGTCGCCGCCCGTGTAGTCGAGCGTGGCCTCTATTGCGCGGCGCTCTATCTCGTCAATCGTGGCCGGGACGCTTATCTCGAGCACTACGTTGCGCCCCT
>DASPKR010000183.1:0-2539 GCA_035627975.1 Pyrinomonadaceae bacterium
TCGGTCGAGCCCGCGAAGACCATGTCGCCGTCTAACGCGACTGGCGCGCGCAGAGCCTTGCGCGTGCGGTAGCGCCAGAGCGTGCGGCCCGTCGCGCGGTCAACCGCGTGTAGCGTCCCGTCCTCGCCGCCGACGTAGAGCCGGCCGTCTCGCAACACCGGCCGCGACTGGAACGGGGCTGGGAACTGGCTCACCCACAGAAGCTCGCCCGTCTCCTTCTTCAAGGCGTAGAGACGGCCGTCCTCGGCCCCGCCGTAGAGCGCCCTCTCGTCGGCGACGAGCGCGCCGCGCAAGGGCGCCGTGAGCGTCCGCATCCAGAGCGTCACGCCGCTCTGCGAGCCGAGTGCGCGGAGTGCCCCCGCGACGCGCGGCGCTGCGGCCGCCTCGCCGCCGGGCAGGACGCTCTCCGACGCGACATAAACGCCCCGCGCGTCCGCTGCGGGCGCGGCCGAGATTGCGCCGCCCATGTCCGTCTTCCAGACGAGCCGGCCGTCACCCGTCCGCAGCGAGACGAGCGCTCCGCCGACGAGCGGCAGGTACACGGCGCCGTCGCCCAGCGCAGGCGTCAGGTTCACGGTGTCGTTCGTCTCGAAGGCCCAGCGCAGGCTCAAAGGCTTCGAGAGCGCGAGCGCCTCGCGCTCTGCGAAGGCCGGCTCGTCTTGCGCGCGCGCGACGCCGGCCCCCGCGAGCGCGGCCAGGAGCAGGCCGAGCGCCGCCGGCATCGCCCAGACTTTCCGCGCGCGCCTCTTCATGCCGACATTATATAGGCTCGCCTTTTGTCAGGCATTTCACGGAATGAATAAGTCTTCGGCCTCGCTCCGTTCATGGATATTGACAAAGCCGGCAGGGAGAGCTATAAAACGCAGCGCTTCGCAAACCCGTTTAGATGACCGGCCGCCCCCGACCGGGCTTTACCTTCTTGCCGGGTCTCTCGTACCGGCGTTCTATCCGAGGGGAACCGAACCGGGCAGTTTTCTTTATGGGCGCGCTTCAGCCCCTGCGGGGCTGACCCGACGAACTCCTTGGCCGCCCGCTGCCGCCTTATCCGTTTCGATCCGCGTTCCCGCTCGCCGCCGTTTTCACTCTCTGCCCCTGTAGAGTCTCGCCCCGCAACCTCGCTTTTGCGAAACTGCTCCCGCAGACGAAGGTGTGCTCACTTCACCCTCACGCGGCGGCCCAGCGTTTCAGGAGTGACTCACATGCCGACACTTACCGTTCGTCTCTTCGGCAAGTTCAGCGCGCGGCACCGTGAACAAACCCTCGACGGTCTCGACGCCTCGAAGGTTCAGGAGCTTCTAAGCTACCTGCTCGTCCGCAGAGACCGCCCGCACCCGCGCGAGGCCCTCGCCTCGCTCCTCTGGGGCGACGCAACCACGGAGAAGTCAAAGAAGTACCTGCGCCAAGCCCTCTGGCACCTGCAAAACGCGCTCTCGGGCGAGGAAGAAGGTGAGGCCGATTCTCTGCTGACGGCCGAGCACGACTGGGTGCAGCTCCGCCTCGGCGCAGAAGTCTGGCTCGACGTGGCCGCCTTCGAGGGCGCGTACACGTCCGTCCGCGACAGGGCCGGCCGCGACATGAGCGCGCAGGACGCGTGCGCCTTGCAGGAGGCCGTGCGCCTCTACCGCGGCGACCTGCTCGAAGGATGGTATCAGGACTGGTGCCTATTCGAGCGCGAGCGCTTGCAGAACATCTACCTCTCGATGCTCCACAAGCTGATGGGTTATTGCGGCGCCCACTGCGAGTACGAGACGGGGCAACACTACGGCTCGCTCATACTCGGCCAGGATCGCGCCAGCGAGCGCACGCACCGCCACCTGATGTACCTGCACTACGCCGCGGGCGACCGCACGGCGGCGCTCCGTCAATACGAGCGCTGCGTCGCGGCGCTCGAAGAGGAACTGGGCGTCGGCCCAGACGGCCGCACAGTCCGCCTCTACGAGCAGATTCGCGCCGACCACCTGCAGGGAGAAGCCTCGGCGCCGGCCCCGCAGCCGGCCCCGCAGCAGCAACCCACGGGCCTAGCCTCGCTCCCCGAGATGCTCGGCCGCCTGCGGCAGCTTCAGGACATCCTCTCCGACGTGCAGCAGCGCGTACAGCACGACATACGCGAGGTCGAGCTCGCCCTCAAGCAGAAGGCCCATCGCGCCACCAACCGCTGAGCCGATTGCGGGTTAGAGAAAGCCAAGAGGGTTGACGATAGCGGCGCTATCGTCAACCCTCTTCGTCTATCCATCCTCAGAGACGCTCCGAGAGACGCGCGGGAGACGCGCGTGCGAATCGGCGTCTGCTATACCTTCGCGCCGTGCTCGCAACGCGGCCTCGCGTCTTCGTCGGACGGGCGACCGGCGCCCCCGGCTCGGTGATCGGCTCCCGATGGTCAGCCCCCCGCACGCAGAACCGGACACGCACGCTTCGAGCGTGCACTCCTTCATCGTCAAGCTCTGGCTCGAGCCGCCCGCGGACAAAGGCGCGCGGGCCTCCTGGCACGGCAGCATCACTCACGTCCCGGACGGCAACCGCCAGTACCTGAGAGAGCTCG
>DASPKR010000184.1:0-5916 GCA_035627975.1 Pyrinomonadaceae bacterium
GCGCTCGGTGGCCGAAGAGATAAAGGCCGTCCACGCGCTCGGCGTCGAGGTGGCCGTTGTCGTCGGCGGCGGCAACATCTTCCGCGGCGTCTCCGAGAGTGCGGGCAACATGGACAGGTCGGCGGCCGACTACATAGGCATGCTCGCCACCGTGATGAACGCCGTGGTACTCCAGGACGCGCTCGAAAAGACGGGCGTCCACACGCGCGTGCTCTCGGCGATAAACATCCCGCAGGTGGCCGAGCCCTTCATACGCCGCCGCGCCGTCCGCCACCTCGAGAAGAAGCGCGTAGTCATCTTCGCCGGAGGCACCGGCAACCCGTACTTCACGACCGACTCGGCCGCGGCGCTGCGCGCCCTGGAGATTAAGGCCGACGCGATCATCAAGGCCACGAAGGTCGAGGGCGTCTATACGGCCGACCCCGTCAAAGACCCCTCGGCCACGCGCTACGACGCGATCACCTACCAGGAGGTGCTGGAGCGCCAGCTCAAGGTGATGGACGCCTCGGCCATAAGCCTCTGCATGGACAACGACCTGCCCATAATCGTCTTCAACATGCTCAGGCCCGGTAACATCATGCGCGTCGTGATGGGCGAGGCGGGCGTCGGCACGCGGGTCAGCAACCAGAAGCCTTAACGGCGGCACCGTTTTTCAGGAGAGAGCCATGAGCGAGAAGGACGTAATCAGGGAGACGCGGCCGAGGATGGAGTCGGCGGTCGAGGACTTGAGGAAGAAGCTGGCGACGATAAGGACTGGGCGCGCCGTCGTGAGCCTGCTAGACCCCGTCACGGTCGAGTACTACGGGACGCCGACGCCCCTGAACCAGATGGCGTCCGTCCACGCGCCGGAGCCTAACCTGCTCACCGTGCAGCCGTGGGATCAGACTCAGCTCGGCGCCATCGAGAAGGCCATACGCTCGGCCGACCTGGGCCTCAACCCCACGAACGACGGCAAGATGGTGCGCGTGCCGGTGCCGCCCTTGACGGAGGAGCGCCGCCGGCAGCTCGCCAAGCAGGTGCACGAGGCGGCCGAGGAGCACCGCACGGCCGTCCGCAACATCCGCCGCGACTCGAACGACCGCCTCAAGCGGATGCTCAAGGAGAAGCAGATTTCCGAGGACGCAGAGCGCGACGCCCTCGAAGAGATACAGAAGCTCACCAACACCTTCATCGGCAAGATAGACGAGCTCGCCAAGACCAAAGAGCAGGAGATTCTGAGCGTCTAGGGCGCCGGGATAAAAAAGCGCGAGGGCCGCGGGTGATTTAAGCCCGCGGCCCTCGCTGTTTTCGCTCGCCGCTCCTTTAGAAGCTGAAGCGGACGGAGGCCTGTATGCGGCGGTTGCCCGCGGCCTGGTTGCCGCCGACGCCGCCGAAGCCGCCGACGGAGAAGAGCGACTGCCCGAAGTTGGGCGAGCTCAGGTTGCCCACAGGGCTGGACAGGTTCGTGCGGTTGAGCAGGTTGATGAAGTTGAGCGAGAAGTTCAGCGTGTAGCGCTTCCCTTCGCCGCCCCCGCCCGGCGCGCCCATCATCATCATCATCGGCCCGCCGCCCATGCCGCCCGGTACGGGCCCGCGGCCCGGCCCGCCGCCGCCTGGGCCACCCTGCCCGCCGCCGCGGTTGTTGCCGCCGCGGCCCCCGCCGCCCTGCTGCCGGTTGGCGGCCTGCTGCTGCTCTCGGGCCTGCGCGGCCGCGCGCGAGGCGGCCGTGTCGCCGAAGGAGAAGGTGCGGCTGACTCTCATGTTGACGGCGAAGAAGCCGGGGCCTTCGCCGTAGTTGCGCGGGACTATGGCCTGACCCGGCTTGGGGTTGATGTCGAAGTCGCCCCAGGGCGTCCGCCGGAGATCCGCGGCGGCCGTGTGTGAGTCGGCGAACGCGGGGCGGTCGTTGATGATGCCGTCGCGGTTGTTGTCAACGCCGGTGATGATGTTGAAGGGGCGCCCCGTGTTCGCTATGAGGAACGGCTGTAGCGCGAGCTTCAAGACGGGGACGCCGAGCGAGGCGAACAGGACGAAGCGGTGGCGCGTGTCGAAGGACGTGCGCCCGTACTCGCCCGTCAGGTCGTACTGGTTGACGGGGAAGCCGCCGAAGTCGGCGCTCGACTGCGCCTTCCCTATCGAGTAGTTGGCGTTGACGGAGAAGGCGCGGTGGAACTGCTTGCTCACGCTTATGTTGAGCTGCTTCATGCTCTGCGTCGCCGAGGTCTCGTACTGGAAGATGTTGCCGAGCTCCGGCCTCGGCCTCAGACCATTCGGCAGCGGCGCGTTGATGTTGCGCGAGCGCAGGAGGTGGCGCGTGTCGTAGGTGGAGAAGAAGAGGTTGAGCGTCGCCGTCTTCGAGAGCTGGCGCGTCACGATGATGCCGCTGATGTAGGAGTAGGGCGCGGTGGCGTCGTCGGCGAGCTGGCGCGTCGTCTGCTGGAGCGCGAAGCCGCTAAGCTCCTCGACCGTCGGCATCGGCACCGCCCCCGAAGAGATGTCGGGGAAGAGCCCGAGCAGCTCGCGCGCGCGCTGGGCGCGCTCCGAGGTGTCGGTCGGCAGCGGCGCGCTTATGATGAACTGCTGCTGGCCGAGCCCGTTGAAGCGCAGGGCCTGTAGAGAGATGTTCTCGCTTATGCGGTCGTAGAAGATGCCGAAGCCGAGGCGGATGACGGTCTTCGCCTGCTGCTGCACGCCGCCGTCGGGCGACCACGCGAGATAGACGCGCGGGGCGACGTTGAAGCTGCTCTCTATGTTGGTCTGCCTCTCGTAGCGCAGGCCGCCGCCGAGCGTCAGGTTCGGCCGAACCTTCCAGTCGTCCTGCACGAAGCCGCCGAAGTCCACCTGGCTTATCTCGGAGAGCGGCTCGCCGCCCACGAGCGAGAGCTGCGTGGGCAGGGCCGAGCCCTCGAGCGCCTGCCGGTACTGCTCGAGCGAGCTGAAGGTGAAGGTGCCGTTGAAGTTGTTCTCCGAGAAGTCCGAGACGCGTATGCCGCGCAGGCGGGCGCCGAACTTCACGGAGTGGTTGCCGCGCGCCTGCGTCGTTACGTTGGTCAGCTCCCAGCGGTTGTTCTCGTTGAAGGAGTTGCCGACCGTGGCGCCGCCCGACGAGAAGGCGTCGAAGACGTTGACGGCGAACCCGTCGTTGAGCGCGTCCTGCTCGAAGCGGTTGCGTAGAAGCTGGAAGCGCGTCTCATTGACGGTCGTCTTGTTGAGGACGGCCGTCTCGGTGAGTTGCAGCGTGTGGCCGCTCGATACCTGGTCGAAGGCGCGCTCGGGCAGCGAGTACTGCGAGACGCCGAGGTTCTGGTCGTCGTTGTGGTAGTAGCTGTAGCGCGCAATAAGCGTGTTGCTGTCGTTGATGGCGTAGTCAACGCGCGGGCTGAAGCTCCAGTTGCGGCGGGGCGTCAAGACCGCGAGGTTGAAGGGCAGGGGGCCGCCCGTCAGGGGGTCGAGCACGAAGCCGTTGACGAGGTCGTTGTCGTCCGTCTCGCTGCGGTTGAAGTCAACGAAGAAGGAGGACTTCCTCGGGACGATGGAGCCGGAGAGGTTCCCGTTGAACTGGCGGAACTGGAACGGCGGGCGCTTCTCGCTCCGGAGGAACGGGTTGCGAGAGTTCATGCTCTCGTCGTTGAAGGTCATGCCGGCGCTGCCGCGCAGCTTCTCGGTGCCGGGCTTGGTGAGAATCTGTATGCCGCCGAAGCCGGGGCGGTCGTTCTCGGCCGAGAGCGGGTTGTCGTTGACGCGAACCTCGCGGATGGAATCGCGCGAGGGGATGCGGCCGCCCTCGAAGCCGTCAATGGTTATCTGCCCGCCGTTGGGGCCGGCGGCCGGGCCGGCTAGCGCCGACAGGGCGGCCGCCAGCTCGTCCGGGTCTTCGGGCAGCGCCTCCAAATCTTTGCCCTTGAGGACGATTGCGCCGGGGTTCGTGTTGTCTATGCTTACGGGGCCTTCGGAGGCGACCGTCACCTCCTCCTTCTCCAGAGAGACGCCGAGCGTGATGTTCAGAGGCTCGGTGCGGCCGGCGGCGACGACTACCTCGGCGTTCTCGTAGAGCGCGAAGCCCGGCGAGACGGCGCGCACGATGTAGGCGCCGGGCGCGAGCCCCGCCACGACGTAGTTGCCGTCGTTGTTCGACTGCGCGGTCTTCTCCCTGCCCTCGGCGCCCACGACCGTCACGGTCGCGCCGACGATGACGCCGCCGAACTCGTCCATGACCTGCCCGCGCAGCGTGCCAGTCGAGGGCTGCTGCGGCGCCGCGGCCGTCGCGAGCCCAGACAGGGCGAAAGCGAGCGCGAGGACGATGGCGCGACCGAAAAATTTAAGTGAGACTTTCATCATCAGTGCCTTCTTCAAAGTAATCAGGAATCCGTCCTACGGCTGGCCGATGCCGAAGCCGAAGTTGATGCCCGCGGCGCCGCCGCCGAGGCTGGGGATGCCGCCGCCGCCACCGCCGCTGGGGCGCCCGCCGCCCTGCCGCGCCATCATCGCCTGGACTATCGGCTCGATACCCGCGACGAGTTGGATTGCCGTGACGCGCGAGGGGTCTGCGCCCACGGTGCTCGAGACGACGATCATCTGACCGGGCTTTAGCTCGGCGAGCGTCGCGGCCGGGAGCATCTCAAGCATCTGCTGTATGTCGGGCCCGCCCATGCGGCGCGGCCCGCCCTGACCGGGCTGGCCGCCGCCGGGGCCGCCCGCCTGCTGCTGCGGTTGGCCTGCGGCCGGGGGAGGCCCTGCGGGGCGCTGCTGCGGCTGCTGGCCCTGCCCGCTACCTGCGGGGGCTCCGGGCGCTCCGCCCGGCCCGCCGGGGCCGCCGGCGAAGCGTGCGGCGAACTCGGCCGGGACTTGCTTGAGCACGGAGTCGGGGCGCACGACGATTGTGAGCGGGGCGCCGCCCTGCATGGGCTGCACGATGCTTATCTCGTTCTTCTCTGCGTTGACGGCCGTGATGGCGCCGAGCGTGGTGCGGAACGAGCCGGTCACGACCTCCTCGGGCGTGAAGCGGGCGCCGTCCTCGCTCTTCTCGCCTTTGGCGCGGAGCTGGTCGCCGGCCTTAATCTCCTCGAACGTGGAGGGCTTGGCGTCGGCGAAGCGGACGGAGTCGGGCGCGTAGCGGCGCAGCTTGACGCCGGGCGCGCCCGCGGCGATGACGACCGGCTTCGGCCCCTCGGGCGTGCGCGTCTGTATGGTTATCTCTTTGGCCTGCGGGTTGACGGCCGAGACGACGCCGACGATGCCGCGCTTCTGCCATTCGGCGCGGTCGGCGGCGCGCTTGGCTTCGAGGTCGGCCTTCGTGTTGACGATGAGGATGCGGGCCATGACCGTCTTGCGGTCGTCGGAGACGGCGCCGCGCGCGAAGACGCGGTCGCCCGCCGTGAGCTGCGCGAAGGTCATGTCGGTGGCCTTGGCGAGCGTCGTCTCGCCCGGCGGCAGCTTCTTGAACTGCGAGCTGTCGGCGACCGTGACGGTGACGACCGAGCCCCTGTCCGTCTTGACGAAAATCTGTTTGGCGGCCGCGTCGAGGGCGACGACCTCGCCGATGACGCCGTTGGCCGTGATGCCCGGGTCGCTGGTCTGCGCGGTGACGGCCGCGCCCCCGGCCAGCAGGGCGGCGGACAGGAGCATGGTGGCCCACATTCTTCTCATGGATGATCCTCTTGTGCCTACGTGCGCGTATGTAACGGGTGAGAGCGGAACCGCCCGCCGCTTGACAGCTTTTTTACGCCGACGCGGCGGCGATTGTTCCGCCGAAACCCATCTCCGATTCACATTCGTGGCCGGCGGGGTTCCGCTTTAAACGGGGGGAAGCGGCCGGAGGTTTTAGACGCGAGGATGGCCGGGAAGGTTTAACGATTTTTCACGTACAAGTCCAATTTTTTAGACGAAACAGGCCGGGGCCCGGCCCCTCGGGGGTTGGCGGCGCGAATGAGGCCGGAG
>DASPKR010000185.1:0-6682 GCA_035627975.1 Pyrinomonadaceae bacterium
GGCGCCGATGTCGAGGCCGTGCGTGGCGAGCCAGAGGAGGTGTGACGAGATGCGGTTCAGTTCCGTGAGGATGACGCGGATGTAGTGCGCGCGCGGCGGGACTTCGAGGCCCATCATCTGCTCGACCGTCTCGACCCAGACGAGGCCGTTCGAGACGGCCGCGATGTAGTCGAGGCGGTCCCAGTAGGGCGCGATCATCGGGTACAGGCGGTTCTCGGCTATCTTCTCCATCCCGCGGTGGAGGTAGCCGATGTCGCAGTCGAGGTCTATGACGGTCTCGCCGTCGAGGCGCAGGATGACGCGCAGGACGCCGTGCGTCGAGGGGTGCTGCGGCCCCATGTTCAAGACCATCTCGGGGTTGTCGAGCAGCGTCTCCTGCGTGGTGGCGACTTCGATCTGGTGCATAACAAGTGCAGAAGTCAGAGTGCGGGGTGCAGAATTAAAAGCAAGACATCTTTAATTCTGCACCCTGCGCTCCGCACACATCACTCCTTCTTGAACGCTCCCGTCACGCCGCCCGTCTCCAGCACGAGGGCGATGTCTGAGACTTCGCCGCGCTTGCGCTTGCCGATTAAATCGTAGAGGACGGCTGCGGCGGCGCTGTCGCGGTTCCAGACGTTGCGCGGCCTCATCGTCTGGCCGAGCGTGTAACCCGCGGCCTCGGCCGCCGCGGGGGCGTCGAAGACTTTAACCTCGTACTTGGCGGCAAGGTCTTTCGGGTGCATTCCCCTTTACTTGTGCTCCTTCGGCAGAACCTCGCGGCCGGCGCGGAAGATTTCTCTCAGGCGTCGCTCGTCAGGCGTCTGAAGGATTTCGAGGCCGTAGGCGCGCCTCTGTTCAAGCTGCTCGCGCTGGACGTCCGTGAACTCGGGCAGGTGGCGCGTCGTCCAACTGTTCTCCATGAACTCTAACGGATAGTCCTTGCGGAACGGGTGGCCTTCCCAGTCGGGCGGGAGCAGCAGGCGGCGCAAGTCAGGGTGGTTGCGGAAGCGCACGCCGAACATGTCGTAAACCTCGCGCTCCATCCAGTTAGCAGCGGGCCACACGCCCGTCACGCTCTCGACGCCTTCGTCGCCGGCGCCTACCTTCAATCGCACGCGCTCGTTCTTCGAGATTGAATAGAGGTTATAGACGACCTCGAACGGCTCATCTTCGCGGTCGGGCCAGTGTACGCACGTCACGTCCGAGAGGTAGTTGAAGGGAGTTTCCGCGTCGTCGCGGAGAGCGCGGCAGACCTCGACGACCGAGCCGGCGCTCACGTGAATCGAGAGCTGGCCGAGGAAGGTGAAGGCGCCCTTGACGGAGTCGGAGAACCTGTCGCGGAGCCTTTTGACGAGCGGGTGGCCGGAGGCGTCCTCGGGCTTCGGCCCTTCGTCCTTCTTCTTGACGGGAGGCTTCGGCGCGCCGGGAGCGCCCGCTGCCGCGCTGCCGGCCGCGGCGGGCGTCGCGGGCTTCGCCGCCGGAGACTTCGCGGCCGCCGCCTCCTTCATCGCGGCGGCGCGCGCCTTCGCCTCGGCTATCTTGGCGGCGCGCTCCAGGTCTGCCTGCGACGGGCTCTTCAAGGGGTCGCCGACCTCGGGCGACTTGCCGCCGGGCGGCTGAGCCTCGCCGCCGCCTTCGGCCTGCGCTGCGGCCGCCGCGGCGGCCTCCTTCTTGGCCTTCGCCTCGGCGATGATGCGCTCGAGCCGTGCCTTCTTCTCTTCGGGGGTTTCGCCCGAGGAGGCGGGGACGGTCGTGCCTGAGCTTGAGCTTCCCGAGGGTGCCTTGCCCGTAAGCGCCGCCTGACTTTCGGGGGTGGGGCGCTCGCCGACCGCGTCGGGCGGGGGCGGGAGCGCACCGGCGTCTTTGCTCTCGAAGCCGGGGCTGGGCGCCTTGTCGTCGCGGCGCGCGCCTTCGCCCTCCGGTCTCGGCGCGTCGGCCGCGTCGTCGGGAGGGTTGTTGGGTTCGTCCGTCATCGCTTCCTGCGGCCCGGTTCTCCGGCCGAACGACGGTCGGGTGAAGTTACGCCTTCGGCCTGCGGGAGAATCCGGTTTGTGCGCTTATCAAGATGCTCTTCCAGAAAGCTTTATAAGGAGTGCCAGGCGCGTTTGTAACACGCGCTCCTCGCGCCTGTCAATCAACTCTCCCGGCCCCCTCCGCCCGACGAACTCCGCGCCCCTTTGCGCATCTAAACTGATTCGGTGCGGGCGGGCGCCAACTTGACTGCGCTCTCCGTGAGCACTTATCATCTGACGTTTGGCCGGAGCGCTTTTACGGCTCCTGTAGAGAACGGAGACATAAAATGAAGCAAGGGATTCACCCGGATTACCACGAAATCACAGTCCACTGCGCCTGCGGCAGCAACTTCCAGACCCGCTCGACGCGCAAGGGCGACCTCCACGTTGAAATCTGCTCGGAGTGCCACCCGTTCTTCACGGGCAAGCAGAAGCTAGTGGACACGGCCGGCCGCGTTGACCGCTTCAACAAGCGCTACGGCCGCAAGGCCGAGGCGCCCGCGGCCCCCGCGCCCGCCGAAGGCGCAGGCGCCTGATAGCGGTATCGGTAACTGCCCCGGCAGCACGATGAAGCCGACACGACGCCGCGACTATTAGCAGCCCTTAACCTGACGCCGACCGTCTCGCGTCCCGGCGAAAGCCTTCCTGCTCGAAGGCCGCCGAACCCGAAACGAGTCGGCCTCTTTTTTTACGGAGTGAGAAGTTGAGCGCTAACGAGAAGGACTTGATCGTAGGCGGCCAGGCCGTCATAGAGGGCGTGATGATGCGCACGCCGAACGCCTACGCCGTGGCCGTGCGCCGCCCCGACGGGACGATTACGCACACGGGCGCGCCCCTGCCCAAGTGGAGCGACCGCGCGCCGGTGCTCAGGCTCCCCGTGCTGCGCGGCGCGGCGGTGCTAGTCCAATCAATGTTGCTCGGCATCAAGGCGCTCAACTACTCCGCGGCCGAGGCGTTCGCCGAAGAGAAGGCGGAAGCCAAAGAGGTGGAGGTCGCGCTCACGCCGGCCGTCGTCGAGGGCGAGGGCGACTTCGCCGGGATAACGGGCGGCGTCCCCGGCCTCTTCCCAGTCCCGACCAAGTCTCGGCCCGAGGAGGAGCTGAAGAAGGGCTCGGCGGCCGCCTTCGGCTCTATAGCCTTCGCGCTCGTCTTCAACGTCGTGCTCTTCATCGTCGCGCCGCTCGTGCTCACGAACGCGCTCTTTCTTGCCGCCGGCTGGGCCGCGCCCGCCGCCGTCGTGGAGCAGAGCGCAGCAGAGGCCCCGGCCGCGCAGGAGACAACCGACGGCGCGGGTGAGACGGCGAGAGCCGCGCAGCCTTGGTATGCACGCGCCTACGGCGCGGCGCGCTCTTACCTCCGGCCCGTGCGCCCTTCCGTCGCCTTCAACCTCGTTGACGGCGCGATCCGCATGACCTTCTTCCTGATAATGATCTTCAGCTTCTCGCTGATGAAGGACATACGGCGCGTCTTCGAGTACCACGGCGCCGAGCACAAGACCGTCTTCACGTGGGAGGCAGGGCTCCCCCTCACGGTCGAGAACGCGCGCGTGCAGCCGCGCCAGCACCCGCGCTGCGGCACGAGCTTCCTTATGGTCGTCATGCTCGTCTCCGTAGTCCTCTTCTCGGTCGTCAAGTTCGACTCGCTTCTCTACAACATGCTCGTGCGCGTGGCGCTCGTCCCCGTCATAGCGGGCCTGTCCTACGAGATAATCCGCCTGTCGGCGAAAAAGGAGGGCGGCCTCGTCTTCAAGCTCATCACGCGCCCCGGCGTGTGGCTACAGAATTTGACGACCAAAGAGCCGGGCGACGACCAGCTCGAAGTCGCCATCATCGCCCTCAAGGAGTCCCTGAAGCTTGAGCCGCGGCCGGCGGCCCCCGCGCCGTCGCCGCTGTCGTAAAAGAGCACGAAAGTCATGCTGGAAAAACTCGAACAGATTGAAGCGCGCTACGAGGCCCTGACCGAAGAGATCTCCTCGCCCGAAGTCTTCTCAGACCCAGCTAACTACGCGAAGGTGAGCAAGCAGCACCGCTCCCTCGGCGAGGTCGTCGAGAAGTACCGCGAGTGGAAGCAGGTCAAGCACGAGCTCGCGGGCGCCAAGGAGCTTTTCGACCTGGCCGACGACGAAGAGATGCGCGAGCTTGCTCGCGCGGAGGCGGCAGAACTGGAGGCGCGGCTTGAATCGGTCGAGGAGGCGCTGCGCCTGCTCCTGCTCCCGCGCGACCCGAACGACGAGAAGAACGTCATACTCGAAATACGCGCGGGCACCGGCGGCGACGAGGCCACGCTCTTCGCGGCCGAGATGCTCCGCATGTACGGCCGATACGCCGAGCGGCAGGGGTGGCGCATGGAGATTCTCGACTCGTCGGAGTCCGGCATCGGCGGCGTCAAGGAAGCCATCGCCATGATCGAGGGCGAGAAGGTCTATTCAAAACTGAAACACGAGTCGGGCGTCCACCGAGTCCAGCGCGTCCCGCAGACTGAGACGAGCGGGCGCATACACACTTCGGCCGTCACGGTCGCGGTGCTGCCCGAGGCCGAGGAGGTGGACGTAAAGATTGACCCGAAGGACTTGCGCATAGACACATTCTGCTCCTCGGGGCCGGGCGGCCAGAGCGTGAACACCACCTACTCGGCCGTGCGCATAACGCACATGCCCACGGGGCTGGTCGTCTCGATGCAGGACGAGAAGTCGCAGATAAAGAACCGCGAGAAGGCGATGCGGGTGCTGCGCGCGCGCCTTCAGGAGCTTGAGGAGCAGAAGCAGCACGAGGCTCTGGCCTCAGAGCGCCGCTCTATGGTCGGCAGCGGCGACCGCTCCGAGAAGATACGCACCTACAACTTCAAGGAGAACCGCGTCACCGACCACCGCATCGGCCTCACCATCCACCAGCTCGACCTCGTCATGGAGGGCGCGCTAGACGAGATAATCAACACCCTCGTCACGCACTACCAGGCCGAGAAGCTCAAGGCCGAGACCGTCGCGGCTTAGCCCCCTCATGGAAAAGACGCGCGTCCTGCTGGTGCGCCACGGCCAGTCTCAGGGTAACGCCGAGCGGCGGTTCGGCGGCCACACGCCGACGCCCCTGAGCGAGCTGGGGCGCAGGCAGGCGGAGGCCACGGCCGGGGCGCTCTCGAAGGAGGGCGTGACGGCCGTCTATTCGAGCGACCTGCTGCGCGCCGTGCAGACGGCCGAGCCTCTGGCGAGCGCCTCCGGGCTCGAAGTGAGGAGATGCGCCGCCTTCCGCGAGCGCAGCGTCGGGCGCATGGAGGGGCTCACGTTCGAGGAGGCGGCCGAGCGCTTCCCCGACGAGTACGCGGCGCTGCTCAGGCGCGACTTCGAGCACGTGCTCGACGGCGGCGAGAGCTACCGCCAGCTTCTCGACCGCTCGGCCGCCGAGCTAGACCGAGCGATAGAGGAGCACCGCGGCGGCACGGTCGTAGTCTTCTCCCACACGGGAACCATCTGCATACTCGCGCTGCACCTTTTGGGCGCGCTCGACGCGCCGGAGCTGCGGCCGGTCTGGATTTCCTCGGCCAACTGCGGCGTCACGCGCTTCGAGATTCAGCACGGCGGCCTCACGCGCCTGCTCGCCGCCAACGACACGCGCCACCTCTCCGGCCTCTGACGCGCCGCCCGCCCCGCGCCTTTGACAACGGCGCGCCGACGGCTTACTTTCCAAACCGCCGCCGGCGCGGCTTAAATCTCTATGAAGAACTCGGACGCGAGACGTGGACGAAGCGCGGCCGCCGCGGCGGCCTCCATCCTTCTGATTTTGGCGCTCGCGCCCTACGCCCCAGCGCGGCAAGCGGGGGCTGCTAAGGGCGGGGCCGGCTCTCAGAAGTCGCTGCCGGCGAAGTCGAAGAGGTTCGCGCTCGTCGTCGGCGTTGACAAGTACGCCGACACGCAGATAACGACGCTGGGCGGCGCGTCGAACGACGCGCGCTCGCTCGCCTCCGCGCTCGTCAAATACGCCGGCTTCCCCGCCGACCAGGTCGTGCTGCTCGCGACAGACCAGCCGGAGGAGCGCCAGCCCACGCGCGGCAACATCCTGCGGCGGCTCTCGAACCTCGCGACCGTTGTGCCGAAGGACGGCCTGCTGCTCTTCGCCTTCGCCGGCCACGGCATGGAGCGGGGCGGGCAGGCGTTCCTGCTGCCCTCGGATGCGCAGGTCTCCGACGACGTGACGCTGCTGGAACAGACGGCCGTCAACGTCCTGCAAATCCGCGACTGGGTGAAGCGTACCGGCGTCAAGCAAGTCCTTATGATCCTCGACGCCTGCCGCAACGACCCGTCGGGCCGGGTCAATGCCGACAACCCCTTGACCGAGACCTACACGCGCGGCTTCAACTTCGACACGCGCAACCGCGAGGTCGAGGCGTTCGTCACGCTCTACGCCACGGCCATAGGCCACCGTGCATACGAGTACAAGGAGAAGCGACAGGGCTACTTCACATGGGCGCTCGTGGAGGCGCTACGCGGCGCGGCCGCCAACGACCGCGGCGAGGTAACGCTCGACGGCCTCGTCAAGTATTTGCAGGAGCGCGTGCCGAAGCAGGTGCAGATTGACCTCGGCGCAGGGAAGGCGCAGAAGCCCTTCGCCGTCATCGAAGGCTACAAGGCCGACGAGCTCGTCTTGAGCGTCGCGGAAGCCGGCGGGCGCGGCCTCTCCGCCGCGCCGAAGGACGAC
>DASPKR010000186.1:0-2729 GCA_035627975.1 Pyrinomonadaceae bacterium
CAGAAGATCGTGGAGAATCACCCGCAGTACGCGGGCTACAACATCACGACGGGCGACGACGCGCGCTCGCTCGTGATGGCAGTCCTCGTGGCGAACATGGAGGACTCGCGCACGAAAGATAACGTCTATATCAATCAGGAGAAGCTCGCGGAGGCGAAAGACCCCGGCCTGCTGGGCGAGGCGGCCGACTACGCCGACGAGTACAGACGGGTGCTGCGCCCGATACTTCAGTCGGTCGAGGTCAAGCGGCACGTTAGGATTTGGCTGCCCGGCCCTTCCTACATCCGCATGATGAGAGACCGCAACATCATCCCGACGCGCCCCGACTGGAAGAATACGGCCGTCAAGGTAGTGAAGGGCGTGGGCGGCTTCCTCTCGGGGCTGGTGGAGGGCTTCGTCACCTCCATCATAGACGTTTTCAGGGGCATCTACGACCTCATCAAGTCAATCATCTCGACGATAGGCGACCTGCTGAGTGGGGAGCTGATACAACAGGCACAGGAGATTTACGACAAGGTCGTGGAGATGGCGGCGAATATGACGGCCGAGGATTTCCTCAAGATGATCATCGGGGCCGTCACGGCCGTCGTCTCGGAAATCTTCAACGACTTCATGAGGCGCTGGGACGCGAGCAACCATTACGACAAGTGGCACTTCCGCGGCTACGTGGTCGGCTACATCGTCGCAGAGGTAGTGTTGGCAATCTTTACGGGCGGCACGACGCTGGCCGTGAAGCTGCTGGGCAAGCTAGGCAAAGTAGGCGCCCTGCTCATGAAGGTTTTCAGGAAGGTACTCGGCAAGGTGGACGACATGTTCGACGCCGTCCCAGGCCGCAAGGCCCGCCGCATGGGGGGGAAGCAAGACCGCGACCGCGACGCCGATGCCGCCACCGAAAAGGCGAAGCAACTCCCACTCGCCCTTGCCCTCTCCACGGCGCTCGCCGAGACGCATGACAAGGCGGACGTGCCCGTAACCCTCGCTCTATCTTCGCTCAAGATAGCGATCAAGCCGCAGTTCGGCTGGATCAAAGACTTCGAGGCGGTGCCTCTGGGGCCGGGCCGCTACCAAATCTACATGATCGCGTCGCGCCACCCCGTGGGCGACGAGTACACTACGGTCAACCCGCCGCAGGGCGAGGCCGGCAAGCCCAGCCGACCCGAGTCCGGGGCAGAGATGGAGGAGCGGCTCCTCGAAGGCGCCGTCTCTCCCCCCAGCGCGACCTACTTCGGATGGAAGTCCGGCACAGGCGGCGGCACCTTCAGGGGCCTCGCGAAGGAGCTGGTTAAGTACGCGAAGAAGTACAAGACGGCGGTCGCCACCCCCGGCTCCTCCGTGCTCGACGAGGCGACGCTCAAATTCATACAGCGGAAGCCCGGCTTGAAGAAGTGGTGGGACGCCGAGTTGAAGGGAATTACCGACCGCATGACGGTCTTGAGGGCCGAGATTAGGAAGGCGAAAGGCGACCACGCGACGCTGAGGAAGCTCCGCGCCGAGGAGCAGCAACTCGACGAGAAGTTGGGCGGGCTGCTCGATTGGGCTAAAAAGCCGGTGGGAAATAAGAAGCCGGATTTGGTCGAGGTGTTCCCCAACAAGAAAGTCATCGAGGTGACGGACATCACCCAGCGGCCCTTCGACCCCGCTCACAACTTCAAGACGGAGTTCTACGTCGAGGTGTTGAAGGAGCTGACGGGCTGGACGGACGTGCGCGGGCTCGAGTTCGCGCGGCCGACGGTGGTTGTCCCCGTCAAGTGAAGGGGCGGACAGTCAGACATGCTCTCGAACGATTCAAAACCCCTGGTCTCATGCATCATGCCGACGCACGACCGGCGCGCCTTCGTCGCTCGCGCCGTCGAGTACTTCATGCGCCAGGATTACGAGCCGAAGGAGCTGATAATAGTTGACGACGGCTCGGACGCCGTCGCCGACCTGGTGCCTGACGACGGGCGGGTGCGCTACGTGCGGCTCGAGCGCCGCATGTCGGTCGGGGCGAAGCGCAACACCGCGTGCGAGCACGCGCGCGGCGAGGTCATAGCCCATTGGGACGACGACGACTGGCACGCCCCCCGCCGTCTCAGCTACCAAGTCGAAGCGCTCCTGCGCGAAGGCGCTGAGGTCTGCGGCATACGACGGCTGCTCTTCTTCGAGCCGTCGAGCGGCCGCGCATGGCTCTACACATACCCAGAGTCGCAGAGGCCCTGGCTCTCCGGGAGCACGCTCTGCTACACGCGAGCGTTCTGGGAGCGCACGCGCTTCGCTGACGTGAGCGTCGGCGAGGACGCGCGCTTCCTCTGGGCGGGCCGCCCCGAGAGGATTGCCGTCCTCGACGACAACACTTTTCACGTCGGCATCGTTCACGAAGAGAACGTCAGCCCGAAGCAGACCGGCGGCTCGTACTGGAAGGAAGTGCCGTCCGACGGGGTGAGGCGGCTGCTCGGCGATGACTGGGGATTCTACGTCCCCGGCCCGGACGGCGGAGCGCCCTCGCCCGGCGAGGGCGCTCCGCGCGCTCTGGTGACGGCCGCCTACGGCATAGGCGACATCCTGCGCGTCACGCCGCTCGTGCGCGCGCTCGCTCTGACGGGTTATAGCGTGGACGTGCTCATCGCGCCGGACTACCCCGGCGTCGCCTCGCTGCTCGAAGGCGCCCCCGAGATTCAACGCCTCTTCGTCTATGAAGGCATCAGGGCTAACAGGGGGCTCGCGCCGCCGCCCCCCGGCTTCGACGGCGG
>DASPKR010000187.1:0-2452 GCA_035627975.1 Pyrinomonadaceae bacterium
TTCGGCTGAATCCTGAGCGTGAAGCTGGCGATGTCTATCTTCTCGTCGGGCTGAACCTGCACGCGCTCCTCGCGGGCAATCTCGCGCCCCGATACGAAGGTGGGGTTGCGGCCCTTCGGCGTGAACCAGTAGCGGCCCTGCTCGTCGCGCTCGAGCGTCGCGTGCAGGCGGCTCACCTCCGGGTCGCCCTTGATGGGGAGGTCAACCGAGACGGACTTCGAGCCGCGGCCAACGGTTATCTCCGGCTTCGCGACGGGTACTACGGACTTCCGCACGCCGTCCTTCCAGACCTCGACGCTGTATAGCTCGACCGGGCGGATGGAGACCTTCGTGACCTCGTTCTCGGCGCCTTCGAGGCTGCCAGTCCCCGCGTCGCCTTCGGCGGCTTGGCCCAATTCCGCGGGCCGCGCCGTTACCATCGTGTGGCCGCCGGCCTCGGCAGTCTCCCAGACGGGCTGCACGCGGAACTCGCCTTTGTTGAGCGTGCCGTCAACGCGGAGCTCGACGGCGAACGACTTCGTGGCGAGCTGCGTCTGGCCCGAAAGCTCGCGGGCGCGCTCGGAGAGAACGTGGAAGAGGCCCTGCTCGAGCGCGCGGCGCTTCTCGCCCTGCCAGTCCTTGTCATCCTCGGTCGAGAGATAGACGACGTACTCGGGCGGGATGTAGGTAGGCCCGCCGGGCGTGGGCAGCATCTCACGCTGCATGACGGCCTCGACCTCGCGCGCCACCTTGACGAGGAACTCCTCGGCCACGCGGCGCGGCCGCGCGTGCTCGCCCACCTCGGCGAGTGGGTCGTCCGTCACCTCGCCGTCAATCCACTTGCGAATTGATTCCAGTAAGCCCACCTTTAGTCTCTCACCTCTCGTGAAGCTTTGCGTCTCACTGCGCCCGGAGGAACGCGCTGTTGGCCCAGCCCTCGTCGCTGTCCGAAGGGTTCGCCTTCGGGCGGCCGTGCTCGACTATCTGAACCCTGTACCAGCGCCCCGACGTTTGCAGCACGCGGACGCGCGAGTTCCTCTCGGCCATGCCGACCCTCTTGGCGCCGCCGTCCGGCGCGTCGCGCAAGTTTACATCGGTTGTCGCCACGAATTCACGCCCGACGGGCGCGGAAGTCGTCGCGCCGCCCGACTGGGCGCCGCCCTGCGACGTGCGCGGGCGGTCCTGGCTGCTCACGTACTTGTAGGTGGCGTAGAGCATGCCGGAGAAGGCGAGCAGAAGCACGAGCGCGACTAGCAGGCTCCGCAGCCTCGACGGCTCGCGCTCGCGCCGCCCGGCCATCTCGCGCTCGAACTCTTCGCGCGGGCTCGGCCTCACGGGCGGGGCGCTCGTGTGCGCGGCGGGCGCGGCGAAGCGCTCCTGCGCCGCCGGGGCGATGGGCGCGTGCTCGCGCGCGGCCGAGATGGGGACGACTATGCGGTGGTGGCGGGCGCTGTCGGCCGGTGCGCGCGCCTCGCGGTCGAAGGTAGGCGCGGGCGGCGGAGGCGTGAAGGCGTCGCCGCCGCCGGGGCCGGGGGACGGCGGCGCAGGGTCTCGGCCGTTCGAGCGCAGCGGGCGCGTCTCTGCCATAGTCGCGTCCTTTATCTCGCGCCAGAACTCTTCGACGCTCTGGTAGCGCTCGGCGGGCCGCGTCTGCGTCGCGCGCTCCAGCACGCGCAGGACGTACCGCGACCACGGCCGCGAGGAGAAAGCCTCGGGCAGAGACGATATCGGCTTGCGTGAGAAGCGGCGCGGCGCCTCGCCCGTAAGCAACATGTAGGTCGTCTTGGCGAGCGAGTAGATGTCGGCGGCGGGCGTCAGTTGCACGACGCGGCGAGCGAGCGAGGCGGTGTCGAGCGGCCCCGTCGTGGAGAGCGGGTGGTGCTCGGGCGCGGCGTAAACGTCCGTGCCCACGCGCGTAATCAGCCCCTCGGCCGCCTCTATCTTCGCCACGCCGAAATCCGCGATCTTCAGCGTGTGCTGGTCGGCCGTGAGCAGGAGGTTCTGCGGCTTTATGTCGCGGTGGATTACGTCGTGCTTGTGCGCGTGAGCGAGCCCGGCGCAGACCTGCTCCAGGTAGAAGAGCGCGCCTTCGAGCGGGAGCGGGCGCTTAAGCACCAGCGCCTGCATGTCGCCGCCCGGCAGGTATTCGAGCACGAGGTAGTGGAACGTGCGCCCCTGAAGGTCAATGGCCGTGCCGTGGCCGAGGCGGCTGATGATGTTCGGGTGGCGAACGCGGTCGAGCGCGACGGCCTCGTTCCGGAAGTTCTCGACGAGCGTGCGCTCAAGCTCCGGGTCCGGCACGCCCTGTAAGTGCGTGTTGAGCGCCTTGATGACGACGGTGCGCGGCTCGCCCTGCTGCGCCGCCTCGTCGCGCGCCACATAGACCTCCGAGTAGCTGCCGCGGCCGAGGCAGTCGAGCACGTCGTAGCGGCCGTCGAGCCTGCACTGTTGGAGCTTCAGTTCACTCATCTCA
>DASPKR010000188.1:0-12587 GCA_035627975.1 Pyrinomonadaceae bacterium
CGGAGACGACGCGCGGCTGCACGTGGTGCTGGTCGCCCACGCGCCCGAGCAGCGGCTCGACAAGCGCGGGCGTGAGCTTGCCGTCGGGCGTCGGAACGTCGAGGAGCTTGCAGCCCGTGAACTTCTCTGGCGCGCCGCACTCATCAACGTTTATGTGCGCGGTCGCGGCGCACACGACGGCCTCGTGCGGCCGAGTCATGGCTTGGAGGGCGAGGGCGTTTGCGCCCGTCCCGCCGAAGACGAAAAAGACCTCGGCCGAGTTGCCGAAGAGAGCGCGGAACTTACGTTTGGCCTCCTCCGTGAACGGGTCGTCGCCGTACGCGACGACGTGGCCGGCGGCGTTCGCGGACGCCACGGCCTCCATCACGCGCGGGTGCGCGCCCGCGTTGTTGTCGCTCGCAAATCCCCTCTTCGGTCTCATGGCGATCTAGCGGGGGGGCGGGCAGGCCGCCCGCCTCCAAGACCTTCGGCCTCTCGCCTGCGGGCAGGCGCGCGTAAAGCTCCGTGAAGGCCGCGTTCGTCCAGCCGAAGCCTATCTCGTTCGACGTGTAGCCGAACCGCAGGCCGGCGCCGAGCTGCGAGTCGCGCCGCTCCACGTCGTACTTCTCGACGATGACGTTGTGCTCGACGAACTCCTTGAGAACCAGCGAGAGGAAGTTGACCGAGACGCGGTCTGCCTCTTTGTCGAAGCCGTAGCGGCGCAGGCCCTCGACCGCGATGAGCTGCATCGGCGCCCAGCCGAAGGGCGCGTCCCACTGGCTGCCCGAGACGTTGGTGCTCGTCCGCAAGCCGCCGGGGCGCTCGAAGAGGCGTAGGTTCGAGACAACGCGCGCGGCCTGCCGCGGCGTGGCGATGCCAGCCCAGAGCGGGTAGAAGGTCGTGACGAAGGGGTAGCGCCTGACCTGCTTCCGGCGGAAGTCGTAGTCGTAGAAGAGGCCGTCGCGCTCGTCCCACATCAGGCGCTTGACGCGCTCGGCGCGCAGTCGCGCGCGCCGCTCCCACTCACGCGCCTCGCGCCCCAGCCCGAGCTCGCGCGTGATGCGGGCGGCGTCGCGCTCCATCACGTAGAGGAGCGAGTTGAGGCAGACGGGGTTGTAGCTGGTGATGTCAACGCTGAAGGGGCCGAAGCGGTTCGACGGGTCGAAGCCGGACTCTCGCATCGAGCGGTCGCCGATGTAGAAGGCGGGCGTGAGCAGGTCGGACGAGCGCTGGTAAAAGCGGCTCACGTCGTAGTCTGTGACTTCGTGCGCGCGGTAGAACTCCTTTACGCGGTCGTAATGCGTGCGCCCCTGCGAGTCGCGCTCGTCGGCGATGACTTCGGGCGCGGGCGAGGTGCCGAACTCGTAGTAGCGCGAGAGGCCCGTCTCCACGGTCAGGTGGTCGCCCGTCGTCCAGTAGCGGTAGTAGCTCTCGACGGCCGGCAGCGCCCGCCGCAGCCAGGCATTGTCCTTCTCCTTCTCATAGACGCCGAGGATCATGCGCGTCAGGAAGGGCGGCTGCGAGCGGCCGAGGTAGTAAGTCCGGTTGGCGTTGAGGATTTTGCCGTAGTGCTCGACTTCATACAGGAAGTTCTCGACCATGTCGCGCGCCAGTCTTGTCTCGCCGTCGCGCAGTAGGCCGACCTGTATGAAGTAGCTGTCCCAGCCATACATCTCGTTGAAGCGGCCGCCCGGCACGACGTAGGGGCGCGGCAGGTAGAGCAGGCCCGGCTCCAGATTGACGAGGTCTCGCCCGCGGTCGTCCGCGAAGGTGCCGTCGCCCGCGGGAAGTTGCCGCAAGGATATGCGCTCGAAGTCGCCGGGCGGCATCTGCGCGCGCAAGGAAGCCTCGACCTTGCTCAAATCCTCCTTACTCGAAACATAGACGGGCCAGCGGCGCGGTGGCTGCGGGCCGGGGGGCGGGTTCGGGACGGGGCGGTCGAACTTCGGGTCAACGGCCGCCGCGGCGAGGTCGCGGTTCGAGCGCGAGAGCGTGCGCCAGCTACGGCGTATGTAAGCGCGCGCCGCCTCCAACTGCTCGGGCGTGGCGCGCCCCTGCGCCGCGGCGGCCGGCGCGAGCCAGGCCGCGAGCAGTACGACGGCGAGAGACGCCGCGGCGGCACCAAGTCTTTTTGAAAGGCGCGGCACGACTCTTCGGGCGCGAAGGAGGGGTTCAGTTCATCGAGCAGGAGCCGGGGCCGCGCGGGTCGCCGCACGAGCCGCAGGGGCCGGGCGCGTACCGGCGCGCGGGGGCGCCTGCCGTCTTCGTCGAGGCGGCGAAGACGGAGAGCTGCTTCTCCAGGCTCCGGCCGCCGCACTCGGGGCATGCGGGTTTCTTCCCGCCCTGGACTATCTTCTCGAAGCGGTGGCCGCACTCGCGGCAGGCGTACTCGAAGATGGGCATGGCTCGCTCACACTCCGTTCGGACGATCTCGGTCGGATAGATTTTCACCTCCCCGCCCCGCGTGTCAAACGAAGCGCGCCCGCGCGAGCCTCAGCCCTTTTTGACGAACTCGCGCTTGAAGGTGCGGGTTTCGCCGTCGGGGAATCGGACGGAGATTTTGTCGCCCTCGACCGACGTGACTCGACCGCGCCCGTGCTTGCGGAGCTTGACGGCGTCACCCTCGGAGAAGGCGACTTCCTTCGCCTTCACTTGCGGCGCGGCAGTTGGGGCGGCGGCCTTTTTATCTTCAACCCTCGGGAGGCCGAGCTTTTCTTCGAGGGGCTGCCGGCAGTTGTCGCAGCGGCCGCAGCGCCCCTGCTCGAAGGGCTCTCCGAAGTATTCGTGCAGGAGCTTCCAGCGGCACTCGGCGCTCTGGCCGTAGAGCATCATGCGCTCGAGCTTGGCGCGATCCCTCTCGCCCCGCTCGTCGCACTCGCGCGCCAGCCGCGCGAGACGCTCGCCGCCCAGGCCCGCCCTGAGCAGGCGGAAGCGCACGCCCCTCGTCTCTCCGACCACCCCGGCCTCCTTCAGCATCGAGAGCGCCACGCGCGCCTTCCCTTCGGCCACTCCCTCGGCGGCCTCGCGCACGTCCTCCAGAGAGACGGCCGAGCCCGCGGCGCCCAGCCGCTCGAGCGCCAGATAGACGGCGGCGATGTCGTCGGCCTTCGGGTATCGGCCGCCCATGAAGAAGAGCTGCGTGCGGCGGTCGTCGAGCATGTAGAGGAGCGAGCAGAGCGCGTCGCCGCCGTCCCTTCCGGCGCGGCCCGACTCCTGGTAGTAGGCTTCGAGCGAGCCGGGCATCTGGTAGTGGATGACGAAGCGTATGTCGGGCTTGTCAATCCCCATCCCGAAGGCGTTCGTCGCCACCATCGCCTTCATCCGCCCGGCCATGAAGGCGTCCTGATTCTCGCGCCGCTCCGAGGCCGGGAGCCTGCCGTGATAAGGCCGAAGCTCGAGGTCTGAGCCGCGGAAGAACTCGACCAACGACTCGACCGCCTTGACGGTCGCGCAATAGACGATGCCCTGCCCCGCGGTCTCGCGCAGCAGGCGCGCGAGCTGCTCGCGCTTCTCCCGCTCGTTCGTCACGCGCACGACCTCGTAGCGCAGGCTCGGGCGATAGACGCCCGTGTTGATGACGCGCATGTCGCGCAAGTGCAGGTGCTTGCGTATGTCCTCGACCACTTCGGGCGTGGCCGTCGCCGTGAGCGCGAGGACGGGCGGCGAGCCGAGCGCCTCGACGGCAGAGCCGAGCGCGAGGTAGGCGGGCCGGAAGTCGTGGCCCCACTGCGAGACGCAGTGCGCCTCGTCAACCACGACGAAATCAAGCTCCTTGCCGCGCAGGGTTTCGAGGAAGGCGGGGTCTGTGAAGCGCTCGGGCGTGGTGAAGACGAGGGGGCTGCTGCCCTCCTCTATGTCCTCGAGGTTCTCGCGCCGCTCGCTCTCCGTGAGCGCGCTGTTGACCTGCGCGGACGCGACGCCCGCGCCGGCAAGCTTGTCAACCTGATCCTTCATCAGCGAGATGAGCGGCGAGACGATGACGGTCGTCCCCGGCAGGTGCAGCGCCGGGAGCTGGTAGCAGAGCGACTTGCCCGCGCCCGTCGGCATGACGGCGAGGGTGTCGCGGCCCGAGAGCACAGAGCGTATGACCTCCTCCTGCCCGTCCCTCAAGTTCTTGTAGCCGAACACCTCGCGCATCACGCGCCGCAGCTTCGGCAGCTCTTTAGTCACGCCCATAAGGATTCTGCGAACGCCCTCCGTCGGGTAAAGCTTCGGCGGATTGTGCCGGCCCGTTGTCTCGGAAGTGTGGCACCGGCGTTGCTCTTCATACGGGCGCCGGGGAAAGAATCGCGGAAGCAGCGGCCTCGCGTCGCGCGGGCCGTACTGTTTCGGCTGCGCGGTTGTCCTCTTAGTGGACAAATCAAAGCGGGGAGGTGTCAGGCCGTGGCGGATAGAGACAAGGTCGGCGAAGGCGGCGGCAGCGGCAAGGGCTCGGGCGGAGGCCAGGCCGGCGGCGGGCGCGAGGGCAGCAGCGGCGGCGCCAGCAAAGGCGGGGGCCAGAAGGGCGGCGGCCAACAGGGCGGGCAGGGCGGCAGCCGCAAACGCTGAAGGGAGGTGCGCGCACCCATGCAGGAAGACAGATTCGTAAAGGCGAAGCGTGCCGCGGGCGGCGCGGCGGCCGACGCGGGTTGGAGCCCCGGCGTGGGGCCGATACTCGGCATCGCGCTCTGCGCCCTCCTTCTGCTCGGGGCGATAATCCTGGGCGTGACGACGGGCTTGGGGGTGCTCTTCGCGGTGCCGCTCGGGCTGCTGGCGATAGTCGTGGCGCTGGTGTTGCTCCGCGGCGGCAGGCGCGCTGCCTCGGGCCTATGCCCGCACTGCCGCGCGCGCATAGACTTCCCTTCGCACCTGTCGGAGTTCAACTGCCCCGCGTGCGGCGGCAGGGTCGAGACGCGCTGAGCACGGCGCGCGGCAGTCTTCTTATTTTCAGCTTGGAGGGCTTAGAGAGATGAGCGCTGACAGCGCGGGCAAGAACCAGGGCGACAGCGGCCACGTCGGCGGCACGCGCCAGAAGGGCGGGCAGGGCGAGCGAGGGCAGTCCGGCTCGAAGAGCGAGGGCTCGGGCAGCACCAACAAGGGCGAAGGCAGCGGCAAGAAGAGCGGCACGCCCGGCGGCGAGCGCCACCACTGAAAGGGACGAGTATGTCGGACGAGAGCAGGCAGGGCGTCGGCGACGAGGGGATAGGCGAAGGCAACCTTCAGGGCGAGCGCGGCGCGCCGCCTTACGCCGACCGCGCCTACGCGGGCGAGCAGGAGCCCACGGGCGGTCAGGGGCCGACCCAGGCAGGGACGGCCGGAGGCACGAACGTCTCGGCGCAGGGCGGCGGCACCGGCAGCAGCAAGCAGGGCGGCAACACTTCGGGCGCCGGCGCCGAGGGCTCAAGCTCTAAATAATTAATCAAGTCTCGGTGGCGAGGGCGAAGGCCGCGTCGAGGTCTGCGTCGGCGATGAGGTCTATGCCGGAGTGTGCGAAGCGCGCAGCGCACGCGAGCGCGCGGACGCTCCCCTCCTCGTCCAGCGACCACTGCGCGTGCCGAATCATGAGCGCCAGCGCGAAGGCGCGGCCGAGCGTGAGCGCGAAGCGGCGCGCGCCTGCTTCCGTCGCCGGCTCGCCTCGGCGGGCGGCGCCCGCGAGCCACGCCGCGGCGTGCTCGAGCGCGGCGAGCGCCACGGAAGCCGCCCTCTCAAGGCGGGGGTCGCGCGCCGATTGGGCGCAAGCTTCGGCCTCCTCGTTGAGCGCGGCGAGCGCGTCGCGGCCCTTCTGAAGCGCGCGCAGCGCGTCGAGCGCCAGCACGTTCGTCGTCCCTTCCCAGATTGAGAGCACCTGCGCGTCGCGCAAGATGACGGGCAGCCCCGTGTCCTCCACGTAGCCCGCCCCGCCGAAGGCTTCCAGAGTCTCGCTCGCCGCCGCGACGGCCTGCCTCGCCGTCGTCAGCTTCATCAACGGCGTGAGCAGCCGCAGGAGCAACTGTCGCCGCTCGCCCGCCTCGCCCGACTCTTCCAGCCCCACGAGCCCGGCCGTGAAGAATGCGAGGTGGAGCGCCGATTCGGCCTCGGCCTGAAGGCACGCGAGCGTGTCGGCGTGAAGGGCCTTGCGCGAGAGCGGCCCGCCGAAGGCGACCCGGCGGCGGGAGTAGTCGCGCGCCAGCGCGAGCCCCCGGCGCATGAGCGCCGCCGCGCTCAGGCCGTTCCACAGCCGCGTCACGTTGAGCATCGGCGCGATGGCGCGCACGCCGTCCGTCGTCCCCGACACAGGCTCGGCGGGCGTGCCGTCGAGCGTAAGCTCGGCCGTCGGCACCTTGCGAGTCCCGAGCTTGTCCTTGAGGCGGTCAATGGTAATGCCGCACAGCCGCCCCGCCGAGTCGCGCGTCTCGACCAGGAAGAGCGCGAGGCCGCGCCCGCCCGGATCGTTCCCCTCGGGCCGCGCGAGCGTGAGCGCCACCTGCGCGTTCGGCGCCGACGCGAACCACTTCCTTCCGTGCAGGCTCCACCCCCCCCACGGCTCGCGCCTCGCGACCGTCTCTGCGAGGCCAACGTCGGAGCCGCCCGCCGCCTCCGTCATCCACTGGCCGCTCGTCCAGAACTCTTCGGGGTCGCGCGAAACGAGCCGCGGCACGACGCGCGCGGAGAGCTCCGAGTTGCCGGAGTTAATAAGCGTGCGCGCCGCCCCGTCCGTCATGGCGAGCGGGCAACTGTAGATGTCCGTCGAGGGCGTGAAGAGGTACGCGAGCGCCGCCTGGTGCAGGCGCGAGTGCGGCCCGTGCCTGCGCTCGTAGGCGACGGCGACCAGGCCGCGCTCGGCGGCCTGGCGCTCGGCCACGCGCCAGAGCGGCGTGACCTCCACGCGGTCAACGCGCTGCCCCCAGGCGTCCCACTGCACCAGGCGCGGCTCGCTCGTGCGGTCGGCCAACTGCATGCGGTAGAGCTCGCCGCCGGCCAGCTCGCCCAACTCGTAAAGCTCGGGCTCGATCTCTTCGAGCACCTCGCCGGGCAGCGCGCGCCGCAGGCAGGAGCGCAGCGCGCGGTCGTCCGCGTACTGGTTGCCGAGCTGCGGCGGCTCCTGTTTGAAAGTCATCCGTCCCCCCTCCGGCGCGCGCGGAACTCGTCGAGCGCCGCGCCGAGGCGCGCCAGCCCCTCCCTTAGCGTCGCCGCGTCGCAGCCGACGCCGATTCTGATGTGCTCGGGCATCTGGAAGAAGTCGCCCGGCACTACCGAGGTCTCGTAGCGGTCGGCGAGAAGGGCGCACAGCTCGCGCGCCGTCGCGTTCTTGAGGCGCGGGAAGGAGACCGTGCCGTGCCGGTGCTCTAAGTATTCTAGGTCGTCGCGCGAGCGCAGGAAGGAGTTGAGCACGGCCGCGTTCTCTTCGAGCAGGGCGCGCGAGCGCGCTGCGATTGCGGGGAGGTTCGCGAGCGCGACGAGGCTCAGCCGCTCGGCCGGGTGCGCGGGTATGACTCCGAAAAGGTCGTTTAAGCGCCAGAGCCTCTCGGCGAAAGAGGCTTCGGCCACCGCCCACCCGCACCGCAGCCCGCTCAGGCCGTAAACTTTCGTCAGACTGTTAGTGACGACGAAGTGACTGCCCAGCGTGAAGGCGGTCGGCGGCGCTTCGTCGAACATCGCGTCCAAATAGACTTCGTCCACCAGCACGAGCGCGCCGACTTCGCGCGCCGCCTCGCCGACTGCCTTGAGCGCCTCTACAGTCGCTAGCGCGCCCGAAGGGTTGTGAAGATTAGTCAGCACGACGAGCCGCGTGCGCGGCGTCAGGAGACGTGCGATCTCTTCGGCGTTGACGGCGAAGTTGTCTTCAAAGCGGCGCTCGAACCTTCTGACCTCGGCGCCGAGGTAGCAGGCGACGGCGACGAGCGGGTCGTAGGCCGGGCTCTCTATCAACGCCTCGTCGCCGGGCGAGAGCGCCGCGGCCATGACGAGGTGGTTCGCCATCGAAGTCCCCGTCGCCGCGACGACGCACTCCTCGGGCGCGCCGCACTTCGCGGCCAGCGCCTTTTGCAGCGGCTCGTAGCCGTACCAGCTCGGCCCGCTAATCTCTAAGTCTTCGAGCGCGACGGGCAGCCCCGCGAGCGGGTAGTTCATGAGCCCGCTCGAAGCGAGGTTGTAGCGCGCCTGCGAGCGCGTCTTCGCCCAGACCATGTACTCGGAGCCCGACGCGCGCCCCGCCCCCGCAGCGGTCATCGAAGCGACCTCCCGCCCCGCCAGAAAAGGTAGGCGGGGACTCCCGCCGCGAGTATGACGAGCCCGACGGCGCTGTTCTCCGGGTGCTCGTAAATCGTGCCGGCCACGACGAAGGCGCACGCGCCGACGAAGAAAGCGGTCGTCGCGGGGTGGCCCGGAACGCGAAAGCCTCCCGCGCCGTCTCCGCTTCGCCCTTCGCGGCGGCGGAAGACGAAAACGGCGCCGGCCGTCAACCCGAACCATATGAAGTCAACCGAGACGACGTAGTTGAGAATCTGCTCGTAGCGGCCCGAGACGGCGATGACGGCGGCGAGCATGCCTTGCAGCGCGATTGCGACGACGGGCGCGCGCGTCCGCTCCGAGACGCGGCCCACGGTCTTGAAGAAGAGGCCGTCGGCCGCCATGGCGTAATAGACGCGCGGCGCCGTGAGCATACCTTGACTGAGGAACCCGAGAGTCGAGACGGCGATGCCTACGGCGATGAGCGCAGCGCCGCGCTCGCCCAGAGCCGCGCGCATCACGGCCGAGGCGGGCGTTTTCGTCTCCGCGAGCCCCGCCGCGCCGAGCACGTAGAGGCAGACGAAATTGACGGCCGTGTAGAGCACGACGACGCCCGAGACGCCGAGCAGCAGCCCGCGCGCGAGGTCGCGCCGCGGCTCGCGCAGCTCGCCCGCCACGAAGCTCGCCGTCTGCCAGCCGCCGTACGCGAACATGACGGGCGTGAGCGCCGCACCGACTGCCGCCAAAAGGCCCAACGACACGGGCCGGTCTAGCACGGGGCCGACTTCGCCGCGCGGCTCAGCGACGAACAGCAGCCCGCACGCCACGAGCGCGGCGACGGCGAGAATCTTCAAGACCATGAGCGCGCTCTGCACACCGCTCCCCGCGCGCACGCCCAGGCAGTTGACGACCGTGAGCGCGCCGAGCGCGAGCGCCGCCACGGCCCATTCGCTCAACGGCGCGCGCGTGAGTTCAATGAAGTAGCGCGCGAACGTGATGGCGACGGCCGCCATCCCGCCCGTCTGCATCACGAGCAGCAGCGCCCAACCGTAGAGGAAAGCGACCGAAGGGTGGTAGGCGTCCCGGAGGTATGCGTATTGGCCCCCGACCTCGGGGCGCCGCGCCGCAAGCTCCGCATAGACGAAAGCGCCGGCGAGCGCAATCGCCCCGCCCGCGAGCCACGCGCCGAGTATGAGCGCGGGCGTGCGCACCTGCCCGGCCACGACGTGCGGGTTTATGAAGATGCCCGCCCCGACGATGCCGCCCATCACGATCATCGTCGCGTCGAAGAGGCCGAGCCGCCGCGCCAGCCTTTCGTCCTTACGGTTTTCGTTCGTGGGCTTCAAATCCTGAAGTCTGATGTCGCGAGAGCCTGCGTCGTGCCGGTCGCGTGAGATAGTAACGCCGAACCCCTGCGGGGGAAAGAGGGAGAAAAGAAGAAGCCCCGGCCGCCGCAACGGCCGGGGCTTCTTCTGACTCCTGTCTTCCTCCCTTACGGCAACGCCTCGACCTGGACGGCGAAGTTGAAGGAGCCGCCCTGCTGGACTCCGAGGAGGAATTGCACGTCAACGCTCGCGCCGTGAGGGAGCCCCTTGACGGGGAGGTTGAGCGTGGAGTTCAGGCCGCCGCCCTTCGGCTGGTTAGGCGGCTGTTCGAGCGTAAGGCCGCGCACCGTGACGACCGTGCTGCCGTCCGTGCGCGTGACGACGCCCGTCGAGCTCAAGACGCGCACGTCGGCCTGCTGGCTGTAAACGACGGGGCTGTTCTGCGTCGTGATGTCCACGACGCGGAAGCGCAGGCGCGTGAGCGGCTTGCCCGTGAGGTTCGTGACGCGCCGCTGCAGGCTGACGGTTCCCTGCCTGCCGTTCTCGACGGGCGTGGTGTTGCGCACGCGGTTGGGCGAGGAGGTCGCGGGCTGGCTCGGGTTGAGCAGCTCGACATGTATGTCGGCGTTGTGCTGCCTGGGGCTCAGCGTGCTCTCGGGGCCGGGCGCGCCCAGCACGGCCAGCGCGTTCGCGATCAGCCGCGGGTCCGGGGCGACCAGCACGAAGTCAGAGGCGTTGTCGCCCGTATCCTTCGGCGAGCCGCCCGAGAGGGCACGCACGAAGCTGTGCTCGACATCCACCGTTATCCCTTCCGCGGGCGCCAGGCCCGCGCCCTCGCGGAAGAGGGGGTCTGCGCCGGGGAAGCCCACGGCGTCGAGCCGGGTCGAGGCGTTGAAGTTCGAGAAGTTCTGGGTCGTGAAGAGCGCTATGCCAGTGGCGTCGTTGAACTCCAGCGTGTATTTTTTGTCGGGGCCGGCGTAGGCGCCTAGGCTGTAGCGGTTCGTGTTGGCCTCGTCGAGCTGCACGCAAGTCGCGAGGTAGTGGCCGTGCGGCGGGATGACCGTGCCGTTGGGTATCATTATGGCGTCGTTATAGACGGTGGGCTCGCCGGGGCCGACCGCGTCGAGCGAGGCGATGGTCCAGCCGGCCGAGCCGTCCGTGCTCTGCACGACGACGCGCTCGACGGAGTTGTTGTAGAGCTCGACGAACTCGTCGCAGGAGCCGGCCGGGCCGCGGAAGCGGAACTCGCTGATGACGACCTGGCCGGGCGTGACGGCCCGCGCCCGAGCCTCGCGCGCGGGGGCGGGGGCCAGTGCGAGGACTAAGGCGGCGGCTGCGGCGCCGCAGAATTTTACGAGGGAGCGCATCAGGGTCTCCTTAGATTTTATGGCTAAAGGGCGAACTACAACGGCGTGAAGACGATGGAGCTCGCGCTATATAACAGTCCGGCGGGGAGCCAGCGAAATACACCGGGAGCCAGATTTAAACACCCCGGAGTGAGTCGAGTTAAGACTCCCGAGGGGCGCCCGCGGTTGCCCGCCGTTCCCGTCTTTTCTTGAATAATCGCTTATGAATGACAGCGAACGAACGACCGCGGCCGGCCCCGCGACGGTCGCAGAGATAAGGGCTCAGTTCCCCGCTCTGGGGCGCGCGCACGGGGGCCGCCCCGTTGCCTACTTCGACGGCCCCGGCGGGACGCAGGTTCCCCGGCGCGTCGTCGAGGCCGTCGCCGAATACCTCTACCGCCACAACGCCAACACGCACTGGGCCTACCCGACGAGCGAGGAGACGGACGCGCTCCTTGAGTCGGCGCGCGAGGCGATGGGCGACTTCCTGAACGCCTCGCCGGCGGAGGTCGTCTTCGGGGCGAACGCGACGACGCTGGCCTTCCACCTGTCGCGCACTCTGGGGCGCACGTTCGGGCCTGGCGACGAGATAGTCGTGACGGAGTTGGATCACCACGCCAACGTCGCCCCGTGGCAGGCCCTCGAACGCGAGCGCGGCGTCTGCGTGCGCGTCGTGCGCATGGAAGGCGAGTCCGGCAGGCTCGATTGGGAAGATTTCGAGGGGAAGGTTAACGAGAGGACTAAGCTCGTCGCCGTCGGGGCCGCGTCGAACGCGCTGGGGGCGATAACTGACCTCGGGCGCGCGGCGCGGGCGGCGCGCTCCGTCGGCGCTTACCTCTTCGTGGACGCTGTGCACTCGGCCCCGCACATCCTGACGGACGTGCGCGCCATGGGGTGCGACTTCCTCGTATGCTCGGCCTACAAGTTCTACGGGCCGCACGTCGGCGCGATGTTCTGCCGCGAGGAATTCCTGCGCTCGCTCCCCTTCCCGAAGCTCCAGCCCGCGCCCGAAGCGGGGCCTGAGCGCGCCGAGACGGGGACGCAGAACCACGAAGGGATTTGCGGGGCCGCGGCCGCCGTTGACTTCCTCGCCTCGCTCGCGCCCGGCGATACGCGCCGAGCCCGTCTCGCCGCCGCCTTCGACGCGCTGCACGAGCGCGCCGCCGCGCAGGTCAGGCTCATGTGGGAGGGGCTGTCAGGCATCGAGGGCGTCAAGCTCTACGGCCCGGCGCCCGGAAGGCCGCGCACGCCGACCGTCGCCTTCACGGTAGGCGGCGTGGCCTCGACAGAGGTCGCGCGCCGGCTGGCCGCGCGCGGCCTTTTCGTCTCGCACGGCGACTTCTACGCCGCGACGGTCGTCGAGCGGCTCGGCCTCGGCGAAGAGGGCCTCGTCCGCGCCGGCTGCGCCTGCTACACGACCGACGAGGAGGTCGAGCGTCTCGTCGAGGGCGTGCGGGAGATCGCGCGGGCGTAGGGCGGGCGCCCTTTTCATCTCCCTCGGGCGATGTTGATGAAATCGGCGAGCAGGCCGTAGGCTGTGCTTTGCAGGTCGGGGCGGTGCGCGATGACGGTGAGGCCGGGCAGCACGTCGAGCTCAAAGGTGACGACGAGGGAGGTGCCGTAGGCAGTCGAGAAGGGGTCGGGCGGCGCGACCTGTTCGGGGCGAACGCGGGCCTCGACGGCGCCGCCCTCGGCGCGGCGCGCCCTCGCGACGAGGCGGAAGGGGCGCCCCCCCGCAGCAGCCTCACGC
>DASPKR010000189.1:0-5525 GCA_035627975.1 Pyrinomonadaceae bacterium
TGGCTGCTCGCGAGCCTGGCGCTCACGGTCGGGCCGCCCTTCTTCGTCCTGTCGGCGAGCGCGCCGCTGCTTCAGAACTGGTACTCCCGCACGCGCGCCCGCTCGGCCGGAGACCCGTACTTCCTCTACGCGGCGAGCAACGCCGGCAGCCTCGCCGCGCTGCTCGGCTTCCCGCTCCTCTTCGAGCCGGCGCTCACGCTCGGCCGGCAGGGGCGCCTGTGGGCGGCCGGCTATTTTGTGCTCGGCGCGCTCGTGGTCGCCTGCGCCTTCGCGTCGCTCGCGAAGGGCCGGCGCGCGGCGGCCGGGGAGGGAGTTGACGCGGAGGGCGAGGTTGACGAAGGGGCCGCGGGGCTCACGTGGCGGAGGCGCCTGCGCTGGGTGGCGCTCGCCTTCGTGCCTTCGAGCCTTGTGCTCGGCGCGACGACTTACATCACGACCGACGTTGCGTCGGTGCCGCTGCTGTGGGTCTTGCCGCTCTCGCTCTACCTCCTGAGCTTCGTCATCGTGTTCGCGCGCCGCAAGGTGCTCAGGTGGCAGACGGCGGCGGCGGTGCTCCCGGGCGTGGCCGTGCTGCTCGTGCTCATATACCTCTCGGGCGCGACCGAGCCCGCGTGGTTTCTGATCCTCTTCCACCTGCTTTTCCTCTTCGTCGCCTCGGTCACCTGCCACGGCCAGTTGGCCTCCGACCGCCCCGCGCCGCGCCACCTCCCCGAGTTCTACCTGTGGCTCGCAGTGGGCGGAGTGCTCGGCGGGCTCTTCAACGCGCTGCTCGCGCCCGCCCTCTTCAACACCGTCCTCGAGTACCCGCTCGTCATCGTGCTCGCCTGCTACCTCCGCCCGCCCACGCGCCCGCGCAAGCTCAACCTGCTGCGGCTCGGCGCGAAGGGTGACGACAAGGAGGATGAGAGCGCGGCCGGCGGAGGGGAGGCGGTTGACGAGCGGCGACTCGGCGCGGGCGACTTCCTGAACCCTCTGGCGCTGGGCGCGCTCGCAGGGCTCCTCGCCTACGTCGTGCCGCGACTGGAGCTCGGGAAGGTCGAATCAATCGCGCTGACACTCGGCCTCCCCCTCTTCCTCCTCAACCACTTCTTCGCGCGGCGCCCTCTGCAATTCGCGCTCGCGGTCGCCTCCGTCATGCTCGCGAGCGTGCTCCTCTCGCCGTCCTCGGGCGAGACGCTGCTCGCAAGCCGGAACTTCTTCGGCACGCTCCGCGTCCGGCACGACGCCGGGCGCGCGATGAACGTGCTGCTGCACGGCAGCACTCTGCACGGCAGGCAGTCAACAGACCCGGCGCGCGCCTGCGAGCCGCTCTCCTACTACCACCGCGAGGGGCCGCTCGGCTCCGTCTTCCGAGCCTTCGACGCGCGCCCGCCCGCCTCCACGGCCGTCGCCGTCGTCGGCCTCGGCACGGGCGCGAGCGCAGCCTACTCGCGCCCCGGCCAGAGCTGGACTTTCTACGAGATAGACCCGGCCGTCGTGCGCCTCGCGGGCGGCCCCGGCCCCTTCACCTACCTCGACACCTGCGCCGGGGCGCGACCCGTCCGCATAGAGCTCGGCGACGCGCGGCTGCGACTGCGCTCGGCGCAACCCGCAGGCTACGGCCTCATCGTCCTCGACGCCTTCAGCTCCGACGCCGTGCCTGCGCACCTGCTCACGCGCGAGGCGCTCGACCTGTACCTGTCGAAGCTCGCGCCGGGCGGGATGATCGCCTTCCACACCTCGAACCGCGCGCTCAACCTGGAGCGCGTCGTCGGCGGCAACGCCCGCGACGCGCGCCTCGCCGCGCGAGTCCTCGCAGACCCGGAGCACAGCGCCGAGATCGGCAAGGAGCCCTCCGAGTGGGTCGTCGTCGCGCGCAGCGGGGAAGACCTCGCCGCGCTGAACGAGGACGCGCGCTGGCAGCCGCTCGACGACCGCCGCCTCGAAGTCTGGCGCGACGACTTCTCGGACATCGTCGGCGTCTTCAAGTGGAGGTGAGCGGGCGGCGGATGACAAGGCAGCGGGTTTGAAAGTATCCTCACACGTCACCGCTTTTTATCTCATGCGCTCCGTAATCGTAGGGACGGCCGGGCACATAGACCACGGGAAGACCGCGCTCGTTAGGGCTCTGACGGGCGTGGACGCCGACCGCCTGCCCGAGGAGAAGCGGCGCGGGATAACGATTGACCTCGGCTTCGCCGAGCTCGACCTCGGCGGCGTGCGCGTCGGGTTCGTTGACGTGCCGGGCCACGAGCGCTTCGTCAAGAACATGCTCGCGGGCGCGCACGGCATTGACCTAGTCGCGCTCGTCATCGCCGCCGACGAGGGCGTGATGCCGCAGACGCGCGAGCACTTTGACATATGCAAGCTGCTCGCGGTCAAGTCCGGCCTCGTCATACTCACGAAAGCTGACATCGTTGACGAAGAGCTGCTCGCCCTGGTGCGCGCGGAGGCCGAGGAACTGGTCGCAGGTTCTTTCCTCGGCTCGGCGCCCGTGCTCGCGGTGAGCGCGCGCACGGGTCAGGGGCTCGACGGGCTGAAGGCGGCGCTTCGCGACGCGGCGCTCGCCGCGCCCGAGCGCTCGTCCGACTCGGTCGCCCGCCTGCCCGTTGACCGCTCGTTCACCATGCGCGGCTTCGGCGCGGTGGTGACGGGGACGCTCGTCGCGGGCGAGCTTGCGGAGGGGCAGGAGCTTGAGCTTCTGCCGCAGGGCGCGCGCGTGCGCGTGCGCGGCCTGCAATCACACGGCGCGCAGGTCGCCTCGGCGCGCGCGGGGCAGAGGACTGCCGTGAATTTGGGCGGGGTCGAGGCGGCGCTCGTAGAGCGCGGGATGGTGCTCGCGCCGTCGGGCCGTCTGCGGCCGACGCAGATGATGGACGCGCGCGTGGAAGTTTTGGCGAGCGCGCCGCGCCCCTTGCGCTCGCGCCAGCGCGTGCGGCTGCACCACGGGACGGCCGAAGTCCTCGCGCGCGTGCTCGTGCTCGAAGAGTCGGGCGAGATAGCGCCGGGCGGAGTGGGGCTCGCCCAACTTCGGCTCGAAGCGCCTGTCGTTGCACTCCCGACTGACCGCTTCATCGTGCGCTCATACTCGCCGCAGAGGACTGTGGCGGGCGGGGAAGTCCTCGACGCGCACGCCGCCAAGCACCGCGGCCGCGACCGCGCGGCGGCGCGCGAAAAGCTCTCGGCGCTCACGGGCGCCGACCGCGCGGCTCGCATCAGTTTCTTCGTCGAGTCGGCCGCCGAGCGCGGCCAGCGCCGCGCAGACCTCGCAGCCCGCACGGGCTGGCGCGACGACGTTTTAGACGCCGCGCTCGCCGAGGCCGCACGCTCCGGCTCTGTCGTCGTCGCCGAGGGCGTCGCGGTCGCCGCGGAGGTTTTCAGTCGGCTCATGCGCGAGGCGGCCGAAGCGGTAGAGGAGCACCACCGGCGCGAGCCGCTCTCGCGCGGCCTCGCGCGCGAGACTCTGCGCGAGCGCCTGTTCGCGCGCGCCGCGCCCGAGCTGTTCAGGGCCGTGCTGCACCGGGCCGAATCCGGAGGCGTGCTAGTCTCCGAGCGCGAGCTGGTGCGCTCGGCCGCGCACAGCCTGGAGCTGCCTCCGGCGGACGCCGCGTTGCGCGACAGGCTCGAAGAGGTTTACGCGCGCGCCGGGCTCGAAGCCCCGACCGTCGAGGAGGCTTTCGCGCTCGCGGCCGGGGGCGGCGCCGCGGCAGACCGCGACCGTCTTCGCAAGCTCCTGAAGCTCCTGCTCGACTCGGGCGCGCTCGTTCGCGTGCGCGAAGACCTCCTCTTCCACCGCGACGCGCTCGCCCGCCTCGTCGCGGCGCTCCGAGAGCACGCCGACTCGCGCGCGCCCGACCGCCTGATAGACGTGGCCGCCTTCAAAGAACTGACGGGCGTCACCCGCAAGTACGCGATACCGCTGCTCGAACACCTCGACCGCGAGCGCGTCACCCGCCGCGCGGGCGACAAGAGGCTGATTCTTTAAGTTTTTCGGGGGCTAACCCCTTGCTTCTAGGGCGGGGCGGCGGTAACATATGCGGCGAACTCAAGCAGTAAAGTTGTCCGAAAGCTTCTGAACCCGGCAGAATTCATCCGAAGGCGTCCGCGGCTTTATCCTAAGCTGTGACTTCTTCAACCGAAGGGCACGTTGGAGGTTCAAAATGAAGAGCCTGTTGGACATTGTGCTTGGCATCGCCGGTGTGGCGGCGCTCGGCTTCGCCATCTGGCAGTTCTACCTGTTCGCGGCGACGAACGACCCTCAGGGCAACACGCCGCACCTGTGGAAGGCCATCGCCGGCTTCGTCGTCCTCTGCGTCTGCGCGCTCGCCATATTCCTGCGGCACTCGGGCGCCGAGGAGGAGATTCACATCACGCAGTGACCCGACCGACGCCGCCGCCCGACCGCAGCGGAGCGCGGCGGCGCCGCGGATTTGACTTCCGACGGGGGGGCAGCGCGGGGGCTCCCTGGCCCGCCATGCACTCCGAAAACTCGCAGGCGTCGTTCGCGCTTGGGCCCGTTAGCCGGGGGCGGACGGCGCTTTCGTTTTCCGAGGCCGGCCCCTGTTCAGTAAAAACGACACGTGAGGGACTGACCGGATGCTAACAGCCTTAACGCTCTGGCTCGCGCAGGTGGAGCCGATACGCATACCCGCATACTTCCCCTGGGTCGTGCTCGCCCTGCTCGGCGTCGGCGCGCTCGGCTGGCTGATAGCGGCCGTGCTAGGCTTCACGCGCGCGCGCGTCTTCGGCGCCTCGACGCGCTGGTTCGCCGTCGCCTCCGTCTGCCTGCTCCTCTACCACCTCCAGTGGCTCGTCTTCGCCGTCTATGGCTTCAACGAGAGGAACACGGAGAACGTGCTGGGGCTCGCCGCCTTCTTCAACCTCTTCGTCGCCGCGGGCGCCGTCTGCGCCATCGTCGGCTTTATGCGCCTCACGAACCCCGAGCCATAAAAAAGTAAGACGCCGTCTTCTACTCGTCGCCCTTCGTTCGACGCCTGACGCGGGTTACTTCAGCAGCCGCGCCGCCTCGGCAGCGTAGTAGGTGATTATAACGTCGGCGCCCGCGCGGCGTATGCCCGTCAGCGTCTCCAACATCACGCGCCGCTCGTCGAGCCAGCCGCGCTGGGCCGCGGCCTTTATCATCGCGTACTCGCCTGAGACGTGGTAGGCGGCGAGCGGAAGGTCGAAGCGCTCGCGCACCATTCGCAGGATGTCGAGGTAGGGCGTGGCCGGCTTGACCATGAGGAAGTCGGCGCCCTCCATTACGTCCAGCTCGGCCTCGCGCATAGCCTCGCGGGCGTTGGCGGCGTCCATCTGGTACGCGCGGCGGTCGCCGAAGGAGGGCGCGCTGTCGGCCGCCTCGCGGAACGGGCCGTAGAAGGCCGAGGCGTACTTCACGGCGTAGGACATCACGGCCACGTGCTCGAAGCCCGCGCCGTCGAGCGACTCGCGTATGGCGCCCACCTGCCCGTCCATCATGGCCGACGGCGCGACGATGTCGGCCCCGGCTTCGGCCTGGCTCACGGCCGTGCGGGCGATCAGCTCCA
>DASPKR010000190.1:0-3170 GCA_035627975.1 Pyrinomonadaceae bacterium
TTCGCAGGAGGAAAGGCGGGCGCACATGGCGCGGCTGCGCGAAGAGTTCCTGGCTGAGTGGGACGCCGAAGCGCTAGAGCGCTTCTTCGCGGAGGCGGACGCGAAGGCCGAGCCGCGCGCGCGCCTGAGCCTCCCTTGGAGCGCGACGACCGAGGCGCTGCCCCCAGATGGCGGCGCCGTCGTCCGCTGGGCGCCACCGCGCCCCGTGGAGTTTAAGGTTGAAGGCGGCGTCGTCGAGTTCGAATGCATCGGGCGGCGATGGCGCTTCAGCGAAGACGCGCTAACGGTGCTGAGGCCGTTGAGCGAGCGGCGCGTCTGCACCGTGGCCGAGCTGTGCGAGGGCGCGCAGAAGAGGCTCGCGGAGCGGACGGTGCGGGCGCTTCTGCGCGACCTTCTACTCAACGGGCTCGTCGCCGTGGTTGACGCCTGATGCAGCAGCCCTTCTTCTGCTCACAGCTCTCGCGCGGCGCGGGCGAAAAGAGTTTCGGCACGGCCTCGGTGGGCGCCGTCTGGATGCTCCTGGAGTACGCGGGCGCGTGGGGGCCGCGCGTGCTCGACGACTGCGCGCTCGCGCCCGAGGTCAAGTCGTTCTTCCGGCACACGCTCGCCTCGATACCTCATTCCCGACTTCTATTCGTCAAGCGCGGCCGGGCCGGCGGCGACACCTTCAGCTTCTTCGTCGTCCGCTGCCGCGAGCGCGAGCCCTTCTCCGTCAGGTTCGAGCTCGACGCCTACGCGCGCCTCACCGACTTGGACGTGGCCGCGGCCGCCGCTGGCGAGACCGCGGCCGGGGGGACGCTCACGCGCGAGCCCGTCTTTCTCGTCTGCACGCACGGGCGGCGCGACAAGTGCTGCGCGAAGTTCGGCACGCCCGTCTATCACGGCCTGCGCGGGACGGAAGGCGGGGCGGTCTGGCAGTCATCGCACGTAGGCGGCGACAGGTTCGCCGCTAACCTCGTCTGCTTCCCGCACGGCCTCTTCTACTCGCACGTGTCGGAGGAGTCGGGCGCGCGCGCCGCGGCCGAGTACCGCGCCGGGCGGCTCGCGCTCGAAGGCTACAGGGGCCGGGCCTGCTACGCCCACCACATACAGGCCGCCGAGTTCTTCGCGCGCGCGGAGACGGGCGCCGTCGGCCTCGACGCGCTGCGCTTCGTGAGGTCGAGGCGGACGGCCGAGCGCAGTTGGCTCGTCAGTTTCTCGGGCGCGGGCCGGACTTACGAGGCGGCCGTGAGCTGCCGCATGTCCGAGTTCAAGAACTTCATAACCTGCCACTCCACGGAGCAGAAGAGCGTCCCGCAGTTCTCCCTCGACGGCTTCCGCACCCTCGACGCCTGAGAACGAAAATCCTCAAAAATTTCGCCCCTGCGCGAGCAACCGGGCGGGCGTCTCGCCCGTCAAAGATTGGTTCCTGCCGCCAGGCCGTGACCACTTAAATTCCCCGAATGAAGAATGCGCGCGAGGGGGAACAGCGCACCCCTTCGTCAAGCGTTAAGACCGCCCGCCGCCCCAGTGCTGGCCGTGCGGATGTATTTAACAAGCGGCTCCCCGCACTGTTGCCGTGTGAACCGTTTTGCGCCCCGGCCCGAGCCTTTGAGCCGGACGGGCGCGCGGTCGCTTAATATTCTCTCGCGGCCGACACATTCATAGCCTTACGAGTAACCCACGGGAGTTTAATAGAAATGCCTCGCCCCCTCGCCCCCAGCCCCTCTAAGAATTCGTGCGCCCTGAAGCCGTTCGCCGTCCTCGCCCTGCTCGTCGTCGCCTGCTGCGCGGTTGTGGCCTCCGCCCCTTTCGCTTCGCAGTCGGCGCGCTCGCAGAGCAAAGCGGGCTCGGGCCGCACGCTCAGCTTCTCCGAGCGCGTCGCCTACCAGCGCGCGGTCGAGGAGGTCTACTGGCGCCACACCGTCTGGCCGAAGGAGAACACTGCCTTTAAACCGCGGCTCGACGAGATCTTGCCGGCGGAGCAGACGGCAGCGAGGGTCGAGGAGACCCTGCGCAAGTCCGACGCACTGGCGAGGCGCTGGGGCCGCCCCGTCGCGCCCGCTCAGTTGCAGGCCGAGGCCGAGCGCATGGCGCGCGAGACGAAGCGGCCCGAAGTGCTGCGCGAGCTCTGGCAGGCGCTCGGCAACGACCCCTTCATAATCGCCGAAGTCCTCGCGCGCCCCGCGCTCGTTGACAGGCTCGCGCGCACCTCCTTCGAGGCCGAGCAGAAGGCCGCGGGCGCCGAAGCCCCCTTCGATTCCTGGTGGGCCGAGGCCGGCGACAGCTTCACGGCCGACGCCTCGGCCGGCGCGGGTTTCGAGTACAGCCTGGCGGAAGTCAGGGAAGCCGCGGGCGCCGACGACACCTGGTCGCCGGTGTACTCGCTACCCGTCGGCAACGCCACGGCCGTCTGGACGGGTACGGAGGTCATCATCTGGGGCGGCTTGACCGCGTACGGCGGGCGGACAGACCTCGGCTCCCGCTACAACCCCACGACCGACACCTGGACTTCGGTCTCTACGGTCAACGCCCCTTCGGAGCGCAGCGGCCACGCCGCCTTCTGGACGGGTAAGGAGTTGCTCGTCTGGGGCGGCAGCACCAGCAGCAACAACAGCTCGACCAACACCGGCGGCCGCTACAACCCCTTGACTGACACCTGGGCCCCGACCTCGACCAACGGCGCCCCCCGCAGCTCGGGTACCACGGTCTGGACGGGCTCGAATATGGTCGTCCTCGGCGGCACCACCTCCATCACCATCGCGGGTGCCATCTACGACCCTTCGACTGACACTTGGAAGGCGATTCCGGCCGCCAGCCCGCCCACCTCCTACACCGGCCAACGTGTGGTCTGGACGGGCAAAGAGATATTCTTCTGGGGCGGCGTCAACAACACCACGGGCAAGAGGGGCGGGCTCTACAACCCCACGACCAACACGTGGCGCCAGCCCAACACCTTCAACGCCCCCTCAGAGCGCACCAACTTCTCGATGGTCTGGACGGGCAAGGAGGTCGTCGTCTGGGGCGGCTATGAGGGCAACAACGTCACGCTCAACACGGGCAGCCGCTACAACCCTGCGACCGACACCTGGACGCCGACCTCGACGGCCGGCGCGCCGGCCCCGCGCGACGACCACATGGCCGTCTGGACCGGCTCCGAGATGGTCATCCACGGCGGCAACCTGCGCACC
>DASPKR010000191.1:0-2299 GCA_035627975.1 Pyrinomonadaceae bacterium
GCGGGCGCGATCATACTGGGCGTGACGAACTGCGCAGAGATGGCGCTCGACTACACTTCTGACAACCCCGTCTTCGGCCGCACGCTCAACCCGCACGACGAGTCGCGCACGCCCGGCGGCTCAAGCGGCGGGTGCGCGGCGGCAGTCGCGTCATGCATGTCGGCCGGGAGCTTGGGGAGCGACCTCTCAGGCTCGGTGCGAATACCGGCGCACTTCTGCGGCGTCGCCGCGCTGAAGCCGACGGCCGGCCGCGTCCCCGGCCGCGGCCACTTCCCGCGGCTCGAAGGCGACTACAAGCTGGGCGCGAGCCTCGGCCCCGTCGCGCGCACTGTCGAAGACCTCGCGCTCCTCTTCCGCGTGCTGGCCGGGGGGCTGGGGAGGGCAAAGGGCGTGCGCTCACTTAAAGGCAAGCGCGCGGTGTGGTACGCCGACGACGGCAGCGTTCCCGTGAGCGACGAGATAAGGGAAGCGGTTATGAGGGTCGCAGCGATTCTCTCGTCCGCGGGGATGCGTGTCGAAGAAGAACTGCCGCCGGGAGTCGGGAGGGGGACTGAGCTTTGGCTGGGGCTCTTCTCGTCGCAGACGCGGCGCGTGGTCGGCGAGACTTACGCCGGCCGCGAGGCGGAGGCCGGCCCGGCGGCGCGCGCGATTCTCGAACGGCCCGCCGTCCCGGAAGAGCAGGCGAGAGCCGAATGGCACGCTGCGCGAGCGGAGCGCGAGCGCCTGCGCGCGGAGCTTTTGAAGTGGATGAAAGGGACGCCGCTTCTCGTCGCGCCGGTCGGCTCGGTCGCTGCCTTCCGGCACGGAGAGTCGCGTCGGGTCGAAGTGGGCGGCCGCGCCGTCAGCACTTTCCGCGCCTTCGGCCACTCGCAGGCGTTTAACGTCTTCGATTTGCCGGCGGCGTGCGTCCCCGCCGGCCGCACGCGCGAGGGGCTGCCCGTCGGCGTGCAGATCGTCGGCCGGCCGTTCGAGGAGGCGACCGTGCTGGCGGCCGCGCGCGCCGTCGAGGAGGCGCTTCCAAACGCGGGCCTGAATCCGTTATAGTTTACGGGAATCATGTTTCGCGGTCGCCGCCGTGTAGTATTCCGTATTTGACCCCACTCGCCGTCTGAAGGCGCGCGGGGCGCGCGCCGCCGGAGGTCTTATGGCTGAACTCGGTTTCATCGTCTTCCTCATGTTCGTCGCTATCAGCGCGCTCGTCATCGCCGCGAAGACCATCAAGATAGTGCCGCAGGCCACCGTCATGCTCATCGAGCGGCTCGGGCGCTTCAGCCGCGTGGCCGACAGCGGCCTCAACGTCATCGTCCCGTTCCTCGACAAGCCGCGCGGCGTCTATTGGACGAACGTGCGGCCGGGCCTCACCTCGATTGACCTGCGCGAGCAGTACATTGATCTGCCTCCCCAGCCGGTGATTACGCGCGACAACGTGACGATTCACGTTGACTCAGTCGTCTATTGGCAGATCACCGACCCCAAGAAGGCCGTCTATGAGGTCGCGGATTTAATCGGCGGCATAGTCCAGTTGACCATAACGGGCATGCGCGCCGTGATGGGCGACATGGACCTGGATCACACGCTCTCGTCACGCGACCAGATCAACAACCGCCTGCGCATCATCCTGGACGAAGCGACGGACAAGTGGGGCGTGAAGGTGACGCGCGTGGACGTGAAGAACATCACGCCGCCCGAGGACGTGCGCGTGACGATGGAGAAGCAGATGACGGCCGAGCGCAACCGCCGCGCCTTAGTCCTTCAGGCAGAGGGCGAGCGGCAGGCCGCCATCACGCGCGCCGAGGGCGAGAAGCAGTCGGCGATAACGAGGGCGGAGGGCGAGAAGCAGTCGGCGATACTGCAGGCCGAGGGCGCGGCGCAGGCACGCCTTCGCAACGCCGAGGCCGAGGCCGAGGCCATCGGCCAGATAGCGCGAGCCATCGGCACCGGCGACCCCGCGCAGTACCTCATCACTCAACGCTACATCGAGAGCCTACGCGACATGTCGAAGGGCAACAACTCCAAAGTCGTCTTCATGCCCGTCGAGACCTCAACGATGCTCTCTAGCATCGGCGCCATCAAGGAGATGTTCGCCGAGACCGGCGAGCCGAGAAAGCGCGACGGCGGCGAGCAGCAACTCCCGCCCGGCCGCCCCCGCCAACTGCCGAACGGCTGAGACGCGGGTTAAAAGCCGTGCGTTGATATGACTGTGTAGCGCGACCCGCCGGGGCCGAGCTCGCTGCGGACGATTGTTAGCTCGCTGACTGTCAATGTGTGTGGGCCGAAGCCTGTCCTGCAGTGGGCCTCG
>DASPKR010000192.1:0-3932 GCA_035627975.1 Pyrinomonadaceae bacterium
TAGACGAACAGGTTCGGGCTGTTAGCGCCTTCGCCTACCACCCCCTTGATCTGCTCCATGGCGTAGGCCATGTCAACGGCCAAGTTATTATCGCCGGCCATGTAGATCATGATTGTCCATTCTTTGTTGTTCATCGTTCCGACCTCATGCAGACGTGTGCGGGCGTTGAAGGCTTCCCCGCTCCGGGAGTCGAAGGCCGAACAGGCGAGGGGCTATCGCGGCCGGGTTAAACGGGGGTGAGGGCGACCGTGAGGCTTACGGCGAACCCTTTGACGTGGTGGCGTACGATATTTGAATTAGCCCGCCGAGTCAACGGATTAAAGGCTCTCCGCACACTCAGGCCCAGTAGGTTCGGTCGAGCGAGCGGTAGCCGACCGCCTCGGCGACGTGCGCGGGGAGGATTTCGTCTGAGCCGCCGAGGTCCGCGACGGTGCGGCTGACTTTGAGTATGCGGTCGTAGGCGCGCGCCGAGAGCCCCTGGCGCGTCATGGCGGCTTCGAGCAGCCGCTCGCACTCCGCGCTCACGCGGCAGTGGCGGCGTATGAGGCGCGGCGGCATCTGCGCGTTCGAGAAGACGCCGCTGCCGCGCAGCCGCTCGCGCTGGCGGTCGCGCGCGCGTAGCACCCGCTCGCGTATGGCCGAGGACGGCTCGCCCTCGGGAGCCGAGGCGCCCGACAGCTCCTTGAAGCGCACGGCAGGCACGTCCACGTGTATGTCTATGCGGTCGAGGAGCGGCCCCGAGATGCGGCCGACGTAGCGCTGTATCTGCGGCGGCGTGCAGCGGCACTCGCGCACGGGGTCGTTCCAGTAACCGCAGGGGCATGGGTTCATCGCGCAGGCGAGCATGAAGGAGGCGGGGAAGGTGAGCGTCATGGCGGCGCGGCTTATCGTCACGCGCTGGTCTTCGAGCGGCTGGCGCAGGACTTCGAGCACGGAGCGGTCGAACTCGGGCAGCTCGTCGAGGAAGAGCACGCCGTGGTGGGCGAGCGAGACTTCGCCGGGGCGCGGTATCGAGCCGCCCCCGATCAGTCCAGCGTCGCTGACGGTGTGGTGCGGCGAGCGGAAGGGGCGCTCGGTGACCAATCCGGCGCGGCCCGTCAGCCCCGCGACCGAGTGTATCTTCGTCAACTCAAGCGCGGCCTCGAACTCGAGCGGCGGGAGGATAGTGGGCAGCCGCTTCGCCAGCATCGTCTTGCCGGAGCCGGGCGGGCCTATGAGCAGAATATTATGAGAGCCGGCGGAGGCGACTTCGAGGGCGCGCTTGGCGGCGGCCTGCCCTCGCACCTCTCGGAAGTCAACGTCGTAGCGCCCGGCCTCGGCGAGCAGGTCTTCCGTCTTGACTCTGACGGGCTCAGGACGTTGCGCGCCGCCCCCGTTCGCGAGCGCCGACGCGAGAACGACCGCGCCGCGCAAATCTGCGACCGCATAGACGTTGACGCCCGCGACGACCGCCGCCTCCTTCGCGTTCTCCTCGGGCAGGAAGAGGCTGCGTATGCCGGCTTCGCGCGCGCGCAGGGCTACGGGGAGCGCGCCGCGCACGGGGCGCACGCGCCCGTCGAGCGAAAGCTCGCCGACGGAGAGAACGTCCGTCAGACCTTCGGCGCCGCCGAGGTCGCCGTTGGCGCCGAGTATGCCGAGCGCGATGGGGAGGTCGAAGCTCGCGCCCTCCTTGCGCACGTCGGCGGGCGCGAGGTTGATGGTCGTCTTGTGTATGGGGAAGAAGAAACCGCTGTTATTGACGGCGGCGCGTATGCGCTCGCGCGACTCGCGCACGGCCGCGTCGGGCAGGCCGACGATCGTCACGGGCGCCGTGTCGCCCTCGCCGCGCGCGGGCGTGAGGTCAACTTCTATGTCAACGAGGTCTGCGTCAATGCCGTAAACGGCGGCCGACTGCGTGCGGAAGAGCATACGGGCGCACCCCTTCCCCCTTCTCGGGGAGAAGAGCGGAGGGGTGGCTTCGCTCGGGCTCAAAAATGGAAGCGAGCGCGCTTGCCCGTCGGTGCGGGAAGCGCGCTCGCCTCACTCCGAAAGAGTTATTGACTAGCGGCGGCGCGACTGCGGCGTGGCGGCGGCGCCAGACGACGGCACCCTGATCTGCTGGCCGCGCGCGAGCGGCGCGCTGGCGGTGATGCCGTTGAGCTTCGCGACCTCTTCGACGGGCGCGCCCATGCGCGAGGCTATCTGCGCGATGGTCTCGCCGGCCTTCGCCGTCACGGTGCGGAGGCTGCTGCCGGCCGCTGGCGCCGGGGCGCCGGCCGTGGCCGGGCGCTCGTAAGCCTTCATCGTCCTGACGATGCCGCCGGCCGGGACGACAAGCTTCGTCCCCTGCCTGACGTCAACGCCCTGGTTCCACTGCTGGAGCGAAGCGAGGCTCGTGCCTGTGCGGGCCGCGACGGCCTGTAGGTCTTCGCCGGCCTGGACGCTGACGACGCGCGCGAGCTGGTTGCGGCGGTCAACGGGTATGCGCTTGAGCATCGCGACCAACTGCGCGCCGCGGCGCGGCGGGACGCGAAGGTGGAAGGCCTCGCCCGGCGGCGTCATGTCGCGGCGAAGCTCCGGGTTGAGCGCGCGTATGTAGTCAACGCTCGAATCGGTGAGCGAGGCTACGAGGTGCAGGCTCGTCGAAGAAGGCACGCTCACGGTGTCGTAGGCCAGCGGCGCCATCCTCTGCACGTTGCGGAAGCCGTACTTCTCGGGGCTCTTGGCGACGAGTATGACGGCCAGAATGTTCGGGACGTAGTTGCGCGTCTCCTGCGCTATGTACGGGTAGATTGTCCAGAAGTCCGCGACCCCGGCGCGCCTAATCGCGCGGTCAATGTTGCCCTCGCCCGTGTTGTAGGCTGCCATCGCCAGCTCCCAGTCGCCGCGGTAGCGGTTGGCTAGGAACTTGAGGTAGCGGGCCGAGGCGCGCGTAGCCTTCTCAAAGCCGTTGCGCTCATCAACGTAGGCGGTCTGGCGCAGGCCGAAGCGCGAGCCCGTCGAGGGGATGAACTGCCAGAGGCCGGAGGCGGCCGCCCAGGAGCGCGCCGTCGGGCGCCAGGCGCTCTCGACCTGTCCGAGCCAGACGATGTCCTCGGGCACGCCCTCCTCGCGGAAAATCCTGCGGGCCATCGTCATGTACTGGCCCGAGCGGCGCAGGCCCGTCTCCATCGTGGCGCGGCCGCGGCCTTGGTAGTAGTTGATGAACCCTTGGACGAGCGGGTGCGGGCGGAACTTGAAGTCGAGCGTGTTCTTGATCTCGGCGTCGAGCTTCGCGACGTCGTCGTCCGTGACGTTCGTCTCGTCCTTGTTGAGAACGAGCTTCGAGAGCGCGTCGAGCGGCGACGGCTCGAACTTCTGGTCGCTGAAGCCGACCTGCGGCGGGACGGCGGGCGCGGAGCCCTGCTGCGCGACCTCGACGAACTGCGCGCCGTTAGGCTGCGCCGAGGGCACGCCCTGCGTCGGGACTTCGACGCGGTAGACGCGCTCGACCAGCTCCAGATAAAACTTGTTCAGACGCGGGTTCGAGCGCACGTCCATGCCGGACTCCAACACGGTGTCGACGGCCTGGTCGAACTTCTGGCGCGCGGCCTCGCGCTTGTTGTCGCGGAGGTTCAGCTCGCCGAGGCGGAACTGCTCTTCGGCGCGGGCGATGATCTGCTGCACGCGCGGGTCTTCGCGCTCGATCTCGCTCGGCGTGTTGCGGAGGTATGATTGCGTGGGGACTTGCGCCTGGAGCGTGAGCGAAGGAGCGACGAACGCGGCGACGAGTGCGGCGCTAGCGAGTAAGCGGGGGAGGCTCGTGTTCTTCAATCGTTGATCTCCTTTGCGAGAGAAAGCGAATCCACGATGGCGACCGTTGCGAAGGGGGTCGCACGAGCGGCATCCACTGTCTGAAATTACGGGAGTTTGACGCCCCGCGTCGGAGACGGCCCTGCGCGAAGGGCTTCCCT
>DASPKR010000193.1:0-2752 GCA_035627975.1 Pyrinomonadaceae bacterium
GATGGTAGGCGGCATATACACTGCCGACCCCGAGCTTCTCAGCTTACGCGCGACCATGCCCCGCTTCCTTGAGATGGAGCGCGAGCACCGCAGTCTGATACTCGCGATGATGAGGGCCGCGAGGGCGCAGAGGTCGGCGGGCGGCGCGATGGCGGGGGCGAGCGGCGCGCGATACGGCCTCTTCCTCTCCTTCGACGAAGGGATGCAGGTCTTGACAGACGCGCTGGCCGCCCGTCTGCCCGCCTCGTGCCTGCGACTAAAGACTCGCGCAGAGTCGGCCGCCTTCGAGCCCGCACAAGGGCGCTGGGCCGTCTGCGCGGGCGGCGAGACGATTCAAGCAGACGCCGTTATCGTCGCGCTCCCCGCGCACGCGGCGGCGCGGCTTCTGCGCGGCGCAGACGCCGGGCTCGCGGGCGAGCTCGAAGCCATACCTTACGCCTCGACCGCCACGGTCAACCTCGCCTTCCGGCGCGAAGCCGTCCGTCACCCACTGGACGGCTTCGGCTTCGTCGTCCCCTTCGCCGAGCGGCGCGCGACTCTGGCCTGCACATTCAGCAGCGTCAAGTTCGCGGCCCGCGCTCCCGAGGGCCACCAGCTGCTGCGCGCCTTCGTCGGCGGCGCGTTACAGCCAGAGATGTTTGAGCTTGATGACGAGAAGATGACTGAAGTCGTCGTCCGAGACCTGCGCGAGCTGCTCGGCGTGTCCGCCCCGCCGCTCTTCGCGCACGTAGAGCGCTGGCCGCGCTCGATGGCGCAGTACCACCTCGGCCACACCGGGCGCGTCGCGCGCATACGCGCCCGGCTCGAACGCCTACCCGGCCTCAAGCTCTGCGGCAACGCCTACACGGGCGCGGGCGTCCCCGACTGCGTGCGCACGGGCGAGGAGGCGGCCGAAGAACTTTTCGTTGACACGCCCGCCGCGTGAGCATATCGTAGCCCGGCTCTAGGAACTCTCATCTCAACACAGCCTTACCTCGCTCCCGTACCCGGCTACCCACCCAGCGAAAGGAGACACCATGAACGAGCAGCTCAACAGCAGAAGTGACGTTGAAGGCAAGGCTTCGGGGGTCAGTCCCGTCAAGGAGCGTCGCGCGGCGCTGCGCAAACTGCTCTGGCCCGCGCTCGCACTGCTCCTCTTGATACCCGCGCTCATGTGGGCGCAGGCGCCGAGGGGCTCTGCCCGCCGGCAGGCCGCGCTCGCCGACTTAAACTCGTTCCTGTCCGACAGAATTGAGCCCGCGGAGATGAGGCAGGTGAGGGGCCTGAGCAGTCGGGAGTTCTCGGTGTGGCTGAACCGCGCGTCTTACACGCTGGCCGAGAAGAGGGCCATCCGGCGGAAGCTTCAGCCCGTCCTCTCGGCCCGCCGCTTCGAGGCGGTGCTGCTCAAGGCGGTCAGGCCGAAGGGCGGCGGAGGGACGATTGACTTGGTTCTCGTCGCCGTCCTCCCTAACCTACGCGATGTGCTCAACTCCGACGTGGTCATCCTGAGCAGCGACTCGGACGGCGGCGACGGCGGCGGGAACACCGGGGGCGGCAATGGCAACACGGGCGGCGGCAATGGCAACACCGGCGGGGGCAACGGGAATGGTAACGGGAACGGCAATGGGAACGGCAACGGGAACGGGAACGAGAACAGTAACAGCAACGACCCCTTCTGCTCCGATTACAAGTCGTGCTTCAACAAGCGCTGCACTCCGGCTACGGTCTTCAAGCCCTGCCCGCCCTCCCAGTGTGCATCCGACGCCGATTGCGGCGGCGGCAGCACGGGCGGCACGACGGGCGGAGGAGGGGGCATCCTCGAAACCATATCCGCCTTCTGACGCGCGGGGCGCGGCGCCCCCGCCCGCTCACAAGTGAATCACGTGCGACTTGCGCCAGAGGTCTGCGGGGATGGTGCCGGGAGGGGCCGTCGTGAGGAGTATGACGTAGCCTTCGGGCTCGCCCCGTGAGGGCGGGGCGATGCGCCGCCAGATTTCTTCGCGGCGGGCCGCGTCGCCCGCCCCGCCCTGCGGCGCGACGAGCGCGAGCCTGCGCAGCGATTCGTAGAGGTGCTCGCGGCCGGTGCCGTAGCGGCCCGCCTCTTCGCCCAGGGAGAGGCGAACCTCGGCCCGCTCGTCAATGAAGTGTGCCACGAGCGATGCGGCGATAGAGACGCCCCGCTCGAAGCGCTCGCCGTCGCCCTCGGAGGCGCAGGTGTCGAGCGCGACGTGGACGCGCCTCTCGTCCTCGGCCGTGAACTCTCGCACGGTCAGGCGCTTCTGCCGTGCGGTCGCCTTCCAGTCAATGTGGCGCACGTCGTCGTGCGGCTGGTACTCGCGCAAGCTATGCAGGTCCTGGCCCTGCCCGCGCCGCCCCGACTCCATCTGGCCGGCGTCAATCGGCAGAAGGTGCAGCTCGTCGCCCGCGCGCTCCGGCTTCGGATAGACGACTATCTCGACGTCGCGCGCGCGCAGGCGCCGCCGCAGGCGGAAGAAGCCGAACGGGAAGCGGGTGGAAATCTCGAAGCCCGTGACGAGCACGCGGCCGCGCCGCTCGAAGGTCTGCTCTACTCTTTGCTCGACCTTAGCGCCGCGCGGGGCGTACATGAAGTAGGCGAGCACACGCTTCGAGAACCGCGCGCGCCACGCCCCGAAGCGGCGCGCACGGTTCGCGCCGGCTTCGTCGCGGCTGCGCGCCTCGACCATGACGGAGAAAGAGGGTAGCACGCGCTTCGTGTTGTGCACGGTGACGATGACGGGCGCGGGGTCGCCCA
>DASPKR010000194.1:0-11332 GCA_035627975.1 Pyrinomonadaceae bacterium
CCCGCGCTCGCGCACGGCCCACGAGACGAGCGGCGTGGGAACGTCGCCCTCGAACAAGGAGACGAGAAGGCCGTTGCCGGCGAGGACTTCCGCCGAGCGCTCGGCGAACTGCTCGGAGAGGAAGCGCCGGTCGTGGCCTACGACGACGCGGGGGTGCGGCAGCCGCGCCCCGGCCTCGGTCGCCTCGGCGTGCTGCTGTCGGAGGTAGTCGGCGTAGGCTTGGGAGACGCGCTCCAGGTTCTCGAACGTGAACTCGTGCGCTATGAGCGCGCGCCAGCCGTCGGTGCCGAACCTTATCGGCGCCAGCTCGTGCTTAGGGCTCACAGCGCCCCCCCGGCCTGCGTGTAATCTGTCAGGTTCGTCTTGTCGCCGAGCACGGCTCCGGGGCCGACCACTGCCGAACGGCCGACGTGACACCCGCGCCCGACTACCGCGCCCAAGACGAGGGCGCCCGCGCCAACGCGCGTGTGCGGCCAGATGACTGAGTTCTCTACGCGCGCCCTCTCTTCGAGGTGGACGCCTTCGCCGAGGACGCAGTTGACGACCTGCGCGCCGGGCTTGACGGTGCAGCCGTCCGCGACGATTGACGCGTCGTCAACCTCGGCGGCCGTCGCCACGTCGAAGTCGCCGCGGCGCCGCACAGCCTCTACGGTTCGGACGCGGCCGGCGAGCAGGTCCATGTGGGCCTGTAGGTAGCGCGCGGGGGTGCCGATGTCAATCCAGTATGTCTCGCGGGGGACGTGCGCGTAGAACTTCTCGCCGCGGCTGAGGAGGTCTGGGAAGAGGCCGTACTCGAAGGAGTAGTTCTCGCCCGCCGGGATGAAGTCGAGCACGCGCGGGTCGAGGACGTAGGTGCCGGCGTTGATGGTGTTGACGCGAATCTCCTCGGCCTTCGGCTTTTCGAGGAAGCGCGAGATTCGGCCGTCCGGCTCGGTCTCGACCAGCCCGTAAGCGCTCGGGTTCTCTACGGGCGCGAGCACGATGGTCGCGGCTGCGCGCCGCCGGTCGTGCTCCCTGATGACGGCTTCGAGGTCGAGGTCGGTCAGTATGTCGCCGTTAAAGACTACCGTCGGCTCGCGTATCAGATCTTCTGCGAACTTGTAAGCGCCGGCCGTCCCCATCGGCTGCGGCTCGACCGTGTAGGTGAGCTTTACGCCGAACTCCGAGCCGTCGCCGAGCTGCTGCTCTATCTTGTGCGGCTGGTAGGAGAGCGAGAGCGTTATGTCGGTAATGCCTGCGCGCCGCAGCGTCCCTATCTGGTAGAGCAGGAAGGGGCGGTTGCAGATGGGGACGACCGGCTTGGGCGTGTAAACCGTCAGGGGGCGCAGCCGCGTCCCCTTGCCGCCCGCGAGTATGAGTGCTTGCATATGGCCCGGATGAGAGTTGACGGGGCTCCTGCGATGACGGCCGCCCCCGCCTATGTGAATCAGAACGCGGAGGAGTCTAGCACCCGCGCGCGCGCCTTTACAACGGCGCCGCCGCGCGCCGGAACGCTAGCTTGACACCCCCCCGGCCGAACGTATAATCGCACTTTGAGCCAATCATTCTAAATTCTTAGGGGCGGTAATCGTCGTGCGTGCTCTCTCAGCGGAGAAGGGCGCGCGGAAGGGGAGTGGGGCGGTCATGTCAGAGAGAAGGGAAGCCGTAATCATAAGCGCCTGCCGCACGCCGACGGGCAAGTTCATGGGTGCTCTGAAGGACTTCACGGCGCCGCAGCTCGGCTCGATGGTCGTGCGCGAGGCGGTGCGGCGCGCGGGCGTCGCGCCGGAGGAGGTGGACGAGGTCATAATGGGCTGCGTCATACAGGCCGGCCTCGGCCAGAACCCCGCGCGGCAGGCGGCGCTGCACGGCGGCATACCCTTCGGCGTCTCCGCCGTGACCGTCAACAAGGTCTGCGGCTCGGGCCTCAAGTCGGTGATGATGGCCGCGCAGGGCGTGCAACTCGGCGACGCAGAGGTCGTAGTCGCGGGCGGCATGGAGTCCATGTCGAACGCGCCGTACCTGCTGCCGAAGGCGCGCGAGGGATACCGGATGGGCAACGGCACGCTCGTGGACGCGATGATCCACGACGGCCTGTGGTGCGCGTTCGAGAATTACCACATGGGCAACACCGGCGAGGTCGTGGCCGAGCGCTACGGCGTAACGCGGCAGGAGCAAGACGAGTACGCTTACAACTCTCACCGAAAGGCGCTGGCGGCGATTAAGGCCGGGAAGTTCCGTGACGAAATCCTCGCCGTCGAGATACCGCAGAAGAAGGGCGACCCCGTCATCTTCGACACGGACGAGCCCGTGCGCGCAGACACCTCCGTCGAGACTCTCGGCAAGCTCAAGGCCGCGTTCAGGAAGGAAGGCACTGTGACTGCCGGCAACGCCCCGGGCGTGAACGACGGCGCCTCCGCGCTCGTCGTTACTTCCATGGAGCGTGCGCGACAGCTCGGCGTCGAGCCTATGGCGCGCATCGCGGCGCAGGCAACCTCCGGCATCCAGCCCGAGCTTGTGATGATGGCGCCGGTCGAGGCCGTAAGGAAGGTTCTCAGCAAGGCCGGCTGGTCGCTCGGCGAGGTTGACTTGATAGAGCTTAACGAAGCCTTCTCCGTCCAGGCCATCGCCATCATCCGCGAGCTTGGGCTCGACCCCGACAGGGTGAACGTCAACGGGGGCGCCGTCGCGCTCGGCCACGCCATAGGCCAGTCGGGCTCGCGGCTCCTGACGACGATGCTCTACGAGATGAAGCGCAGGGGCGCGCGCCGCGGGCTGGCGGCCCTGTGCCTCGGCGGCGGCAACGCCGTGGCGCTCGCCGTCGAGCGCTGAGGCACCGAGGCGGCGGGAGAGCACCGGAATGACGCCCCAGGATCACAACAAAGTCCTCGGCATCATGCACCTCATCTACGGGGGCATGAACGCCATCCTGCTCCCCTTCGTCTTCATCTTCGTCTTCCTCGGCGCGGGCCTGACGAGCATAGACCCGTCGGCCCCGCCCGAGGCGGGCCTCGTCTTCGTCCTCATCGGGCTCTTCTTCGGCCTGCTCTTCCTCATGTTCGGGCTGCCGCCGCTTTTGGCCGGCTACGGCATGCTGAGGCGGAAGAGTTGGGCGCGCGGGTGGGGAATCGCCGCCGCCGTGTTCGCGGCCCTGAGCTTCCCGCTGGGGACGGCGCTCTGCGTTTATACGCTCTGGTTCCTGCTCGGCAACGAGGGCAAGGGGTTCTACGAGGGGCGGGCGGACTGGCGGCATCAGGAGTGGCGCGGCTCGCTCGGCGCCGCGCGGCAGCAAGGCTGGGGCGCGCAGTCTTCGACCTACGGGCGGCAGGCCGAGTACGTGCCGCCCCCGCAGCCGCCGGACTGGCGGGGCGATAGCTGACAATGGAGTCAAAGGCAAGTGGCTGAAGTGTTCGGAGTCGTCGGGGCCGGGACGATGGGGAGCGGCATCGCGCAGGTCGCGGCGCGCTCGGGCTACGATGTGGTTCTGCGCGACGTCTCCGAAGAGTTCCTCGCCCGCGGCATGAGCACGATTGACAAGAGCCTCCAGCGCGACGTGGACAAGGAGCGCCTGAAGGAGGGCGAAAAGCGCGAGATAGTCGGCCGCATAAGCGCCGTGACGGACTTGGGCGCCCTCTCGGCCGCCTCGTTCGTGGTCGAGGCGATAACCGAGAGCCTCCCGGCCAAGCAGGAGGTCTTCCGCGCGCTCGACGAGGCGTGCGGCCCCGAGGCGATTCTCGCGTCGAACACCTCTTCAATCTCAATCACGAAGCTCGGCGCCGCGACCCGCCGGCCCGACAAAGTCATCGGCATGCACTTCATGAACCCCGTCCCCGTCATGAAGCTGGTCGAGGTGATTCGCGGCATCGCCACCTCGGACGAGACGTGGGCGCGAACGCGGGAGCTCGCGGAGCGGATGGGGAAGACGGCGTTGGAGTGCAACGACTCGCCCGGCTTCGTCTCGAACCGCGTGCTGATGCCGATGATTAACGAGGCCGTCTTCGCGCTCTACGAGGGCGTCGCCACGCGCGAGTCAATTGACGGCATAATGAAGCTCGGCATGAACCACCCGATGGGGCCGCTCACGCTCGCCGACTTCATCGGCCTGGACGTCTGCCTCGCGATACTGAACGTGCTGCACGAAGAGCTGGGCGACCCGAAGTACAGGCCGTGCCCGCTGCTCAGGAAGTACGTGGACGCGGGCTGGCTCGGCCGAAAGTCCGGGCGCGGCTTCTACGAATATTGAGCCCGGAAGGCGCTTGGATGTTGAGTAAGCGGCGTCAAATTCACTGCCAGAGGTGCATGGCCGGCAACCCGCTCGGGCAGGAGCTGTGCGGGCGCTGCGGCACGCGCCTCATGCTCGTCTTCGAGCCGTCGGTGCAGCGCTTCGAGGGCGGCCACGTCGCAGAGGGCGGCCTCGAAGAGCACCTCCTCGAGCGCATATCCGCGCTCGAAAATCACATACTCCGCCTCGCAGACAAGCTCGAACAGACGCTCGACCTCCTGCTCAAACAGGCGCGGACGAGCTACCAGGATCACGCCCTCATCGAGACGGTGATTGACGCGCTCTCCGACGCCGGCTCGCTCGACCGCAAGGCGCTGGGCGCCCTCTGGCGCCAGCGGCGCGAGCGCGACGAGGCCGCCCATCAGAACAGGTCGCGCTGCTCGGAGCTTCGCGCGCGCTCACTCGTCGCGCACTCCGGCCGCGAGCGAGCCGCCTTCACGCGGCTCGTCGACGAGGGCTTCGACCTCGTGCAGCAGGGCAAGATCGCCGCTGGCGTGCGCGCCCTCGAGCGCGCGGCGCCGCTTTCGCCCGAGAACGCGCCCCTGAACGCCTTCCTCGGCGAGCACTTCTTCGCCAAGGGCAAGACCGCGCTCGCGCGAGACTACCTTGCGCGCGCTCACGCCGCAGACCCGGAAGAGGGGCGCGTGCGACTCCTGCTCGGGCTCGCCGCGGCCGACGAGGGCGACGCCGAGGGCGCCCGCGCGCTCCTGAGCGAAGCCGTGAACCGCGGCGGCCCTTCCTTCGCAGCGCATTACGCGCTCGGCCGGCTCGCTGCCGCGGAAGGGCGCTGGGAGGCTGCGCTCGAAGAGTTCAAGCGCGCGCTCGCCGCGCGCCCCTCGCCCGAGGCGCATTACCTGCTCGGGCTAGCCAACTACAGGCTCGGGCGCAACCGAACGGCGCTCCGCCACCTCTCGAAGGCCGTGGAGATGGACGCGAAGTACGGCGAAGCCTTCTACCTCATGGGGCTCGCGCGCCTGCGCGCGGGCGAGGCGGAGCTTGCGGGCGAGTCCTTCGACGCGGCGCTCGCCTCGGACGCGGGCGAGGCCCGCTACAGGGCCGCGCGCGAGCGGCTCTCGGAGCCCGACCAAATCCCCCCGCCCTCGCTCTTGACGGCGGCCGCGCGCGGCAGGCGGCGGCTCGTGACCGGCGGCGACGAGCGCCTGGCGGCCGCCCTTCGTGACGACGCGCTAGGCGGCCCCCCGCCGCGTTGACACTTTCGCCCCGGCAGCTATAATTGCAGCTTTTGTGCTCAAAGCGTTTTTGGGCGCCGCCCGCACCGGAGGGCTGAAGTCGTGCGAATCGAGGTGGAGAGTCTTACGGAGGCGGGCCGGCCCGTCGAGTCCGTGCACGAGCCTGGGCGGCTGGATTTGGAGGACGAGCAGGTTCGCCTCGTCTCGCCGGCAAGGCTCGAAGGGCGCGCGCGGCGCAAGGGCGAGGAGGTTCGACTGTCGGGGAAGATAACGGCCGAGGTCGAGATAGACTGCGACCGCTGCCTCACGCCGACGCGAGCTCCGCTCGAAGTCGAGCTCGACACCTCCTTCATCCCGAGCGAGGTCGCCGCCGGCGCGCCCGAGAACGTGGAGCTTCTGGCCGAGGACATGGGGCTCGCCGCCTACGAGGGCGGCGAGGTTGACCTGGACGAGTTAGTGCGCGAACAGATTCTGCTCGCGCTCCCCACGCGCCGGCTCTGCCGCGAAGAGTGCAGAGGCTTGTGCCCGCACTGCGGCGCCGATTTAAACGCGGGCGACTGCTCGTGCGAACGTGGCGAGGTTGACCCGCGCTGGGCTGCCCTCGCCGATTTGAAGAAGGACGAAAAGACGTAGGCCGTCTTAAGATTCACGATTTACTTTAAGGAGTTATCATGCCAAATCCGAAACGCCGACACTCGAAATCGCGCACGCGCCAGCGCCGCGCCCACGACGCCTTGCGCGCCCCGCAGACGAGCCTCTGCCCTAACTGCCAGGAGCCGCGCATGCCGCACCGCGTCTGCCCGAAGTGCGGCCACTACAAGGGGCGCGAGGTCGTCAAGGTAGAGCAGGACGTCTAAGAGCCGCGCGCGGTAGTTACGTCCGATGAGGCAAAGGCAACTGACCGGCAAAGTGGTCGTTGACGCGATGGGCAGCGACCGCGCGCCGCACCCCGAGATTGACGGGGCGCTCGCGGCCGCGCGCGACTTCCGGGTGCGGGTAATACTCGTCGGGCAGGAGGAGCGCGTCGTGCCGGAATTGCGCCGCTGCGGCTGGCGCAGGGACGGCGACAAGGGCGTCGAGTTCGTAGAGGCGCCCGAGTTCATCGGCATGGACGAGGCCGTCGCCACGGCCGTCCGCCGCAAGCGCCGTAGTTCACTCCGAGTGGGCGCGCGCCTCGTCGCCGACGGCCACGCCGACGGCATGGTCTCGGCCGGCAACACCGGCGCCGCTATGGCTACGGCCAAGATGGTGATAGGCATGCTACCCGGCGTTGACCGGCCCGCGCTCGCCGCGATGCTCCCGTCGAAGTCTGGGCGGCCGACGCTCCTGCTCGACGTCGGGGCTAACGCCGACTGCAAGCCGATTCACATGGCGCAGTTTGCTATCATGGGCGACGCTTACACGCGCGCGGTTATGGGGACGCAGCGCCCCTCCGTCGGGCTGATGAGCATCGGCGAGGAGGAGGCTAAGGGCAACGACCTGACCAAGGAGGCGTTCCCGCTGCTGCGCGACCTGTCGAGCCTGAACTTCGTCGGCAACGTCGAGGGGCGCGACGTGTTCACGGGGCAGGTTGACGTGATAGTGACCGACGGCTTCACGGGCAACGTTATCCTGAAGCTCTCGGAAGGGTTGCAGGAGGCCGTCGTCTCGATGATAAAGCGCGAGCTGAGCGCGACGGTCATAACGAAGACGGGCGCGGTGCTCGCGCGCCCAGCGTTCCAGAATTTGAAGAAGCGACTCGACTACGCGGAGTACGGCGGCGCGCCGCTCCTTGGCGTGCGCAGCGTCGTCGTCATAGGCCACGGCAACTCGAACGCGCGCGCCGTGCGCAACGCCATTCGCAACGTCAAGGAGTTCTCCGAGCGCGGCGCGATAGCCCGCATCGAGAGCGGCGTCGCCGAGACGAACGCGCGCCAGTCGAGACCGGCGCGCGCCGCCGCGGCCTCCGACTGAAAAAGGCATATTCACCGATGGCAAACACCAACGCTGCAATAATCGGCACGGGGCGAGCCTACCCGGAGGGCGTGCTCACGAACGCCGACCTCGAAAAGATGGTAGAGACCTCGGACGAGTGGATAACCTCACGCACCGGGATAAGGCAGCGCCACAAGGCCGCGGAGGGCGAGTACACCTCGCTCTTCGCCGTCCAGGCCGCGCGCCAAGCCATCGAGCGGGCGCGAGTTGACCCGATTGACATCGGCCTCGTCATCTGCGCGACGGTCACGCCCGACCAGATTCTCCCCTCGACGGGCTGCCTGATTCAGGCCGAGCTGGGCTGCAACAAGGCCGCGGCCTTCGACCTCGCCGCCGCCTGCTCCGGCTTCCTCTACGGGCTGACGGTGGCGAACCAGATGATACGCACGGGGCAGACGCGCCACGCGCTCGTCGTCGGGGCCGAGATTCTGACGCGCTACGTTGACTACACCGACCGCTCCACCTGCGTCATCTTCGGCGACGGCGCCGGCGCGGCCGTGCTCGGCCCGGCCGAGGAGGGCCGGGGCATCCTCTCGACGCGCATCTACTCAGACGGCCGCTTCGCCGAGCAGCTCTTCTCGCCCGGCGGCGGCACGCGCATCCCCCCCACGGCCGAGACGCTCTCGCAGGGGCTCCACTTCTACAAGATGCGCGGCAACGAGCTCTTCAAGGTCGCGGTGCGCTCGATGGCCGACGTTTCGCGCGAGGTGCTCGAAGAGGCCGGCTACAAGGCCGACGACGTGAAGCTCTTCATCCCGCACCAGGCGAACCAGCGCATCACGGACGCCGTCGCGAACAACCTGAAGGTTGACTCCTCGATTGTCTATTCGAACATCGAGATGCACGGCAACACCTCCTCGGCCTCCATCCCCATCGCGCTCGACGAGTGCATCGAGATGGGCCGGGTCAAGGAGGGCGACCTCGTCCTGCTCGCCTCCTTCGGCGGCGGCGTCACCTGGGGCGGCGTGCTGATTAAGTGGTAGCCGGAGAGAGTATGTCAGTCGCTTTCATCTTTCCGGGGCAGGGGTCGCAGGCGCCGGGCATGGGGCGCGAGCTGGCGGAGCGGTATCCGGCGGCCCGCGAGGTCTTCGAGGAGGCCGACGACGCGCTCGGCTTCAAGCTCTCCGAGCTGTGCTTCAACGGCCCCGCCGAAGAGTTGCAATTGACGGAGAACACGCAGCCGGCGATTCTGGCTACTTCGGTCGCTGCGCTGCGCGCGGCCGAGTCGGAAGGCTTCCCGCGGCCCGACTTCGTCGCGGGCCACAGCCTCGGGGAATATTCGGCGTTGGTCGCGGCGGGCGCCCTCGAACTGCGCGACGCCGTGCGGGTCGTGCGCAACCGCGGCCGCTTCATGCAGGAGGCAGTCCCCGTGGGCGCCGGCGCGATGGCCGCGATCCTCGGCGCCGACTTGGAGGCGGTCGAGGCGGCGTGCGCCGAGGCGAGGGGCGAGGGCGAGGTTTGCAGCCCCGCGAACATAAACTCGCCGGGGCAGATCGTGATTGCGGGGAGCGCGGCGGCGGTCGAGCGCGCCATCCCGCTGCTCAAGGCTCGCGGCGCGAAGCGCGCTGTGCCGCTCAAGGTGAGCGCGCCGTTCCACTGCGCGCTGATGCTCCCGGCGCAGGAGCGCCTCGCCGCGGAGCTCGAAGGAATGGCTTTCGCAGACCTCGCCATGCCGCTCGTCACGAACGTTGACGCGGCGTTGATACGCACGGGCGCCGAGGCGCGCGAGTCGCTGGTGCGGCAGGTCTCGCAGCCGGTGCGCTGGCGCGAGTCGGTCGAGCTGCTCGACCGCGAGGGCGCGCGTGAGTTCGTGGAGGTCGGGCCGGGGAAGGTCTTGAGCGGGCTGGTGAGGCAGACCGCGCGGGAGGCGCGCTGCCTGAACGTCGAGGACGTGTCGAGCCTCCTCGCCGCGCGCGCGGAGCTTTCGGGCGGCGGCCGCGCGGCCTCCGGGGACGGCGCCGGCTGAGTGTTTACCGGGTTTTCGAGTTTTCAAATCGCAACGGAGGAGCAGGAATAATGGCCGATCAAGAGATCGAGAATAAGGTGAAGCAGATAATCGTTGACGAGCTTGGCGTGGACGAGAACGAGGTGACGCCCAACGCGCGCTTCATTGACGACCTCGGCGCCGACTCGCTCGACACTGTCGAGCTCGTCATGCGCTTCGAGGAGGAGTTCGGCATCGAAATCCCGGACGAGGACGCCGAGAAGATTCAGAGCGTCCGCGACGCATACAACTACATAGACCAGCACAAGAAGGAGTAGCGACCCTTCCGTCGCGGCCTCGCGTGAAGGGCTCGGGCGCCGCCGTCGGGCGCGAGGGCTTTCGGCCGGGCGGCCGCGGAAGAGTCGGCGGCCAGGGGCAATTCTCCCCAGGGGGGCACAGCTTTGAAACGTCGAGTTGTGGTAACGGGGCTCGGCCTCGTCACGCCTTGCGGCCACACGGTGGCCGACACGTGGTCTGCGATGATGGCGGGCCGCAGCGGCGTGGGCTACATTGAGAAGTTCGACACGTCGAAGTTCTCCGTCAGGATCGGCGCCGAGGTCAAGGGCTTCGACCCGCTCAAGTTCATCGAGAAGAAGGAGGCGCGTAAGATGGGCGCCTTCATCCACTTCGCCGTGGGCGCAGCGGACGAGGCCGTCTATGACAGCCAGCTCGTCGAGCGCGGCCAGAAGATCACTGACCGCTACGGCGAGGAGGTGAGCTGGCGCGTAGGCACGTACATCTCGAGCGGCATCGGCGACTTCTGGGCCATCGAGCGCGAGCACTCCAAGCTCTTGGACGAAGGGCCGCACCGAGTCTCGCCATTCTTCATCCCCTCGGCAATCGTCAACCTCGCGGCCGGGCAGGTCTCGATACGCTTCGGGGCGCGCGGCCCGAACTCGGCGACGGCCACGGCCTGCTCGGCGGGCGCGCACGCCATCGGCGACAGCCTCAAGATAATCCAGCGCGGCGACGCGGACGTGATGATCTGCGGCGGGGCGGAGTCGGCGATAACTCCCATGGCGGTCGCGGGCTTCGCCGCCATGCGCGCCCTCTCGACACGCAACGACGACCCGCCCCGCGCCTCGCGCCCCTTCGAGCGCGACCGCGACGGCTTCGTCATCGGCGAGGGCGCCGGGTTACTCGTCCTCGAGGAGCTGGAGTTCGCTCGCGCGCGCGGCGCGAAGATTTACGCGGAGCTTGTCGGCTACGGCCTGACGGGCGACGCCTTCCACATCACCATGCCGGACGAGACGGCCTCGGGCGCCGTGCGCGTGATGCAGATGGCCTTGAGGGACGCGGGCGTTTCGCCCGAAGAGGTCGGCTACGTCAACGCCCACGGCACGTCCACCCCGTACAACGACAAGTTCGAGACGCTCGCCATCAAGAAGACCTTCGGCGAGCACGCCTACAAGCTCGCGGTCAGCTCGACGAAGTCCATGACGGGCCACCTGCTCGGCGCGGCCGGCGGCATCGAGGCGGTCTTCTCCGTCCTCGCCATTCACGAGGGGAAACTGCCGCCTACAATCAACTACGTCAACCCCGACCCGGAGTGCGATCTCGACTACGTGCCCAACGAGTCGCGCGAGGCGAGCATCCGGTACGCGCTCTCCAACAACTTCGGCTTCGGCGGCACCAACGCCGCCCTGCTCTTCAAACGCTACGAGGAATGAAAAGCGGCGGCAACCAGCTTCCGGCTATCAGTTGAAGACGAATAGCCGAATGCCGATTGCCGTTTTGCTGAGAGCTATCAATGAAAATCGTCGTCTTAATGAAACAGGTTCCGAACAAGGACGCAGTCCTGCGCGTGAACCGCGAGGGGAAGTGGATAGAGGAGGGCGACCTCTCGTTCGAGGTGAACGAGTCGGACGGCTACGCGCTCGAAGAGGCGCTCAGGCTCAAGGAGAAGAAGGGCGGCGAGGTCGT
>DASPKR010000195.1:0-2582 GCA_035627975.1 Pyrinomonadaceae bacterium
CGCCGATGTAGGTGGAGTAGACGAGCGCCGAGCCCGTCGGGTTGAGCTTAAAGATGAAGGCGCTGTCGGAGCCCTCGAACGTGGGATTCCAGGGGTTGACGAGCGGGAAGTCCGCGGCGTAGCCGGACGAGGTCGCGCCGCCGCCCGTAACGCCGACGACGTAGGCGTTCCCCTCGTCGTCCACGTCTATGCCGTTGCCGCCGTCGCCCGTGGTGCTCCCGCCCACGTAGGTCGAGTAGAGGACGGCCGTGCCCTGCGGGTTTATCTTCGTCACGAAGGCGTCGCTGTAGTAGATGCTCGTGCCTTCGAGCGGTCGCATAGAGGTCTGGAAGGCGCCGGGCGTCGTGGGGAAGTCGAGCGAGGCAGTGTGGCCGGCGACGTAGGCGTTGCCCTCTTCGTCAACGGCGATGGCGTTGCCGCTGTCGGCGTTCGAGCCCCCGAGGTAAACCGAGTACGTGAGCACAGGGTCTATCACCAGCGGCCGCTCCCGGTCGTAGGCCCCGACGCTGAAGCCGATGCGGCGCGCCCCCTTGAAGACGTAGCGCCCCGGCACCTCTTTCCTCACGCCTCCCACTTCCTGGTAGATCACGGGCTTGAGCTGACGGACTTCGCCCGCGCCCGTGAGCAGCACGAGGTCGCCGCCGCGCTCAACGCGCACGGAGCGCGCCCCCTCGAACCTGAGTGTGATGTCTCGCGGGTCCGCCCCCGGCGCGAGCACGAAGTCGTATTCGAGCCGGCGCCCGTTGCCGTAGTAGATAGCGTCTATGCCGGGATAGACGCCGTCGTACCTGACGCGCGCGTACTGAGGCACGCCGGTTCGCCACTTCGAGGGGTCGCGGCCTATCAGGTAGTTGCTCGCGCCCGGCAGCCGCCCGAGGGCCTCGGCGCGCGCGGACGGGTCGGCGCCCTCAAGCCTCATGCGCAGGGGCGGCGCGGCGCGTCGTCGGCCGGCATCGCCCGTCCGCGAGAGCGCCACCTCGGTCGGGGCCAGCGTAAGGTTGTAGCCTCGCCCGCGGGATACGAACCCCGCGGGCGCCCCGTCTTTCGCGGGGCTCGGCTCGAAGGCCAGGGGCAACCGCGCGTAGGTTTCATCAAGAAGCGCCCGCCGCCGCCCCTCAGGGCGCGCCGCGGCCGGGCGGTTTGAAGTCTTCGGGGGCGCCGTCGCGTTTCCCGAATTGACTGTGGGGCTGGCCGCCGCGGCGGTCAGAAGCAGAAGGCAGAGCAGGCACAGGGTCGGGTGGTTCGCGCGCGTCATGACGCAGCCTTTCTCGGGCTAAGGAGTGCGGGCCGAGGCCCTGGGGGGAAGGGAACCCCTTTTCTTGACGGCAGATTGAATGGGGAGCGTCGGTGACGACGGTCGCGCGTAGATTAACACCGAGCGGCCTTAAAAAGCTCGAAAAAATATCGGGGTTGGCCGAGCGGCCGCCTTCGGCGTAACATTTACCAAGACACCAGCCCGTCGCCTCCGGGCGAATAACTTTCGCTCCCACCCACGAACCCCGTTTAAAACTGCGCGCCGAAGGCGCACCGGCCGGCTTGTGTGAACAGGCCGGAAGTCTCATAATTTTACACAAGGGAGCAGGCGATGAGCGACAACCCGACGCAAGAGACGCACGACTCCCGCTCGTTTGAGGAGCGCGTCTTCGCACGCTTCGACGCCCTCGACCGAAGGATGGGCAGGTTCGAGGAGAGGATGGCCGGCTTCGAGAGCAGGCTCACATCACTGGAAGAGAAAGTTGACACGCGGCTGCGCGAGACGTGGCCGATCTGGGAGTCGGTGCAGGCCCGGCGCGACGGCATCGAGACGGAGTTGAAGTCTATTAGCCGCGGCATGATTCTCCTGCACGAAGACAATCTTCGCATACGCATTGACCAGAGAGATTTGCGCGAGCGCGTCGCGAAGCTCGAGCCCGAGCGCGCGCGCTGAGCGCGGCGGCGACCGCTCGGCCAGAACTTGAATTTCAGACCGGGATCGTAAGGCCCACCCGACAGATGTTCACCGGCATAATCGAAGAGCTAGGGCGCGTGCGCTCGCTCGAGCGGCGGGGCGAGGGCGTGCGCATGACGATAGAGGCGCGCTCCGTGACGGAAGGCACGCGCGAGGGCGATTCCATCGCCGTCAACGGCGTGTGCCTGACTGCGCTCGACGTGCGGCCGGGCTCCTTCTCCGCCGACGGCTCGCGCGAGACCTTGCAGCGCTCGACGCTCGGGGGCCTGCGCGCGGGCTCTGTCGTGAACCTTGAGCGCGCCGTCACGCCTTCGACTCGCCTCGGCGGCCACATCGTTCAGGGCCACGTTGACGCGCGCGGCCGCTTCCTCTCGGCCGAGGAGCACGGCGGCTCCTGGACGATTCGCGTGGCCTACCCGCCCGGGCTCGCGCGCTACCTCGTCTTCAAGGGCTCGGTCGCCGTCGAGGGCATAAGCCTCACCGTCGCCGCCCTCTCGGACGAGCACTTCGAGGTCGCCATCATCCCTAAGACCTGGGCCGCGACCAACCTCTCCCACCTGCGGCCCGGCGACGCCGTCAACCTCGAGGCAGACATCATCGCCAAGTACGTCGAGCGCATAATGACGGCCGGTCG
>DASPKR010000196.1:0-3344 GCA_035627975.1 Pyrinomonadaceae bacterium
TCAACCGCCCGGCTCTTGAAGCTGGAGGCGATGGCGGCGACGACGCCCAGGTCGGCGGCCGGCTCGTCAATCTCGAGCCCGCCCGCGACGTTCACGAACACGTCGTCGCCGAGCAGGTGGAAGCCCAGCCGCTTCTCCAGCATCGCAATCAGGAGCGCGATGCGGTTCGAGTCGAGCCCCTGCGCCATCCTGCGCCCCGTCCCGTACTTCGAGCCCGCGACGAGCGCCTGAACCTCCACGAGCACGGGGCGCGTGCCTTCCATGCAGGCCGTCACGACCGAGCCGGCCGCGCCAACGGGGCGCTCCTGCAAGAACATCTCCGAGGGGTTGGCGACAGGCACGAGCCCCTCGCCCGTCATCTCGAAGACGCCCAGCTCGTTCGCCGCCCCGAAGCGGTTCTTTGTCGCGCGCACGATGCGGTGGTTGTGATGCCGCTCGCCCTCGAAGTAAAGCACCGTGTCAACGATGTGCTCCAAAGCCTTCGGCCCGGCAATCGCGCCCTCCTTCGTGACGTGGCCGATGAGAAAGACGGGGACGGTGTGGTTCTTGGCGAGCATGAGGAACTGGCCTGCCACCTCCCTCACCTGCGAGACAGAGCCGGGCGCAGACTCAATCTTCGAAGAGAAGACGGTCTGGATGGAGTCAACGATTATCGCGCCGGGGCCTGAGCGCTCGACCTCGTCCAGAATATTTTCAAGGTTGGTCTCCGGCAGCAGGTAAAGGTTCGCGGCCTCTATCCCGAACCGCTCGCCCCTCATCTTTATCTGCCGCTCCGACTCCTCGCCCGAGACGTAGAGCACACGCAGCCCCTGCGCGCTCAGCTTGTCGGCGACCTGGAGAAGCAGGCTCGACTTCCCTATGCCGGGGTCGCCGCCGATGAGTATGAGGCTGCCCGGCACGATGCCTCCGCCGAGCACGCGGTCGAACTCGCCTATGCCGGAGGTGGTGCGCGCCTCGGTCTGCGACTCAATCTCGCCGTAGTGAACGGGCTTCACCTCGCGCAGGCGGAACCCGCCGCGCGCGGCCATCCCCTTCGCCGCGGCCGGCGCGGGCCGCGCGCGCCCCTCGACGAAAGAGTTCCACTCGCCGCAGTCCGGACACTTGCCCAGCCACTTGCGCGACTGGTTCCCGCAGCTCTGGCAGACGTAAACGGTAGCCGGTGCTTTAGCCAACTTCTCGACCCTTCCTCGGACGAAACTCGCACCGATTTTACCAGTCCCGCGCCCATCAAGGGGCGCACAAAAACCGCCGGGGCGGCCTCTTTCACTTGACAAGTCTCGGCCCGCCGGGCCGCGTTTCCGGGCCGAAAACCTAGAGAATTTCGCGTATTTTCTCGGCGGGGCGGGCCAGGACTGCGCGCGCGCCGCGCTCGACGATAGGGCGCTGCAAGAGCTCCGGGTGCTTGACGAGCAGGCCGATGATCTCGTCGCCCGACAGCTCGCGCCCCGCCAGCCCAAGCTCCCTGTACGCGGCCTCATTCTTCCGCAGAAGCTCGCGCGGGGAGACGCCCATCTTCCTTATCAGCTCGCGCAGCTTCCGCTCGCCGACCGGCTCCAGAAAGTAGTTGACCTTCTCGTAGTCGAGCCCGCTCTCACGGAGCAGACGATCCGCCTCGCGGCACGTCGTTCACGTCGGCTTCTCGTAAACGGTTATCTTGTCGTCCATGCAAAGCCCTCCCTGCCCTCAGGGGAAAATCCCGCGCACGCTCGTCGCCTCGGAGACGCGGCCGATGGCGAGGAGGTAGGCGCCGGTCCGCATGTCGGTCTTGTAGCGCTCGGCCGTGGCGTGGACGTGCGCGAACGCCGTCCGCATCGTGTTCTCCAGAGTCTCTTTGACCCGCTCTTCAGTCCAGAAGTAGGAGTACTGATCCTGCACCCACTCGTAATAACTGACGGTGACGCCCCCGGCGTTGGCGAGTATGTCGGGCAGGACGGTCACGCCGCGGTCGAACAGCTCGCGGTCCGCGCCGGGGGTGACGGGGCCGTTCGCGAGCTCGGCGATGATCGAGGCGCGGACGCGCCCGACGTTCGAGAGCGTGATGAGGTTTTCGAGCGAGGCCGGGAGCAGTATGTCGCAGTCAACTCCCGCCACGTCTTCGCAGCTTATCGCCTCGGTGTTCGGCGTACCCTCGACGCAGCCGGTCTCGGCCTTGTGGCGGAGCGCGGCCTGCACGTCTATGCCGTGCTCGTTGCGGACGCCGGCCTTCGAGTCGCAGAGTGCGACGATGCGGGCGCCGGCCTCGGCCGAGGCGAGCCGCGCGAAGTTCGCGCCCGCGTTCCCGAAGCCGTGAACCGCCACACGCGCGTCATGCAGGGATAGGCCGCGCACTCGGCACGCCTCGCGCACGGCGTAGAGGCAGCCGCGCGCCGTCGCCTCGCCGCGACCGTGCGAGCCGCCCAGTGAGACGGGCTTGCCCGTGACGACGCCGAGCTCCGTGTGGCCGCGCACCATCGAGATGGTGTCCATTATCCAGGCCATCGTCTGCTCGTCGGTGTAAACGTCGGGCGCGGGTATGTCGCGGTCGGGGCCGATGATGGGCGCAATCTCGAAGGCGTAGCGTCGCGTCAATCGTTCCAGCTCACCCTTGGACATCGCCTTCGGGTCGCAGACCACCCCGCCCTTGCCGCCGCCGTAGGGGATGTTGACGGTCGCGCACTTCCAGGTCATCCAAGCGGCGAGCGCCTTGACCTCGTCGAGCGTGACGTTCGGGTGAAAGCGTATGCCGCCCTTCGCGGGGCCGCGCGCGATGTTGTGCTGCACGCGGTAGCCCTCGAAGACGCGAACCTCGCCGCCGTCCATCTTGACGGGTATGGAGACGATTAGCTGCCGCTTGGCGTGCTTCAAGACCTCTCGCATGGGCTCGTCGAGCCCGAGGAGGTCTGCGGCCGTGTCGAACTGCCGCATGGCTATCTTGAAAGGGTTCAGCTCTTCGGCGGCCGGCGCGGCCGCTGTGGTTTGAGGCATGTGCGATCCTTTCGGCGCGGCGTTTCTTTAGGAACGTCATCCCCCCGGGCTCGCCCGCCGCACATCCTAAAAGTTCCGGGTTATTAGTTTCAAGCTCCGGGTTGAGAAAGTCACTCTGGAACTTTCACCCGCGGCGGGTGTCTAAACGCTTGTTGTCTCCCGCTGACCCGCTGGCACCGGCTTCGAGGGAGGAAAGCTCGATGTTCAGCAACCTTGTCGAGTCGGGGTCGCACGCCGCCGACCTGAAGCGGAGAGGCACCTTCTTCGCGGGGACGCTCGCCTTCTACGGCCTGCTGCTCGTTACCGCGGGCGTGGGCAGCATCTACGCCTACAACGCGACGCTCGGCGACGACTCCGGCGAGCTTGAGATTCTCGCCGTC
>DASPKR010000197.1:0-8985 GCA_035627975.1 Pyrinomonadaceae bacterium
GAGTGGTTGACCTGTAGCCAGCGGCCTTCGAGCGAGACGACGGCCATGCCGATGGTCGCGTAGTCGAAGGCGCTGCGGAAGCGCTCTTCGGAGTCGCGCAGCGCCTGCATGTGCTGCTGGACTTCGAGCGCGTGCTCGCGCCAAGCTCCTCGGCAAGAAGCGCCACGTCGTCTTCGATAAGGCGATGCACGACCGCGCGATGAAGCTCCTGCAACTCGAGACAGACCTGCGCCGCGCCATCGAGCGCAAGGAGTTCTTCCTACAGTACCAGCCCATCGTCTGCCTCTCGACGGGCCGGGTGCGCAGCTTCGAGGCTCTCGTGCGCTGGCAGCACCCCGAGCACGGGCTCGTCAACCCGAGCGAGTTCATACCCGTCGCCGAGGAGACGGGCCTCATCGTCCCGCTCGGCCAGTGGGTCTTGGGCGAGGCTTGCAGGCAGATGCGCGCCTGGCAGGTTCACCACTCGCTCGACGAGAGCGTGACGATGGCCGTCAACCTCTCCTCAAAGCAGTTCTCGCAGGCCGACCTGTTGGAGCAAATCTCCTCCGCCCTGCGGCAGACCGGCCTCGCGCCCAGCGCCCTCAAGCTCGAGATAACCGAGAGCATGGTGATGGAGAACATAGACACCGCCATTGACACCCTCGAGCGCCTGCGCTCGCTCGGCGTCGAGCTCTCGATTGACGACTTCGGCACCGGCTACTCTTCGCTCTCCTACCTCCACCGCTTCCCCATCAACACCCTGAAGATAGACCGCTCCTTCGTCACGCGCATGAGCGACAACGCCGAGAACGCCGAGATAGTGCGCACGATAATCACGCTGGCGCGCAGCCTCGAGATGAGCGTCGTGGCCGAGGGCGTCGAGAGGATGGAGCAGCTCGAACGGCTCAAGGCGCTCGACTGTGACCTCGGCCAGGGCTTCATCTTCTCGCGGCCCGTGGACGAGAGACAGGCGCGCTCGCTCGCCTCCGTTAACTTCAACGAGCTTATTGGCGGGCGCGAGCCCGCCTCCGTCGGGCTCGCCGCCTGACGCGCGGAGCGGCAAAGCCAGTCATGCAGACGACCACGATCATGGCCCCCTACCGGACGCCCCACGCGGCCGCCCCGCACGAGTTGGAAACGGCGCGGGTGCTGCTGCGGCCCTTCGCCGAGGGCGACCTCGACCGCCTCTGCCTCCTAACCGGCGACCCCGAGGTGATGCGCTTCATAGGCGAGGGCCGCCCGCTCGCGCGCGAAGAGACCGCGCGCAACCTTCTGAACATCATGGCGTCGTTCTGGCGCCGCGGCTTCGGCCGGTGGGCGCTCGTCCACAAGCAGTCGGGCGCGCTCGCGGGCTACTGCGGTCTCTCGGCCTCCAACGAGGAGGTCGGGGTCGAGCTGGCCTACATGCTGGGCAGGGAGTTCTGGGGCCGCGGGCTAGCCACCGAGGCCTCGCGCGCGTGCCTGCGCTACGGCTTCGAGGGGCTGGGCCTCGAAGAGATAGCGGCGCTGACGATGCCCGGCAACATCAGGTCGCGCCGCGTCCTCGACGGCCTCGGCATGCGCCTCGTCGGCCACGCCCACTTCTACGGCTACGACTGCGTCCACTACCGAATGCCCCGCCACGACTTCCGCCACGACGGCTCGCCCTACGTCGCCCGCCCCCTCGCGCCCCCCCGCGAGCCTTAAGCGCGCCCGAAGCCGCGCACGCCTCCCTTCCCCTTCCGGGCAACCCGCAGCGCGCCCCCGGCCATCCATCCGCTCGGGTTTTGTCGCCGCTCTCCCGCTTGCCAAAGCACGCCCGTCTCTGGTAGATGTGCAGGTAGCAACGCCCGCCGTTTGTCTGGGAGGAAGCATGAAAAACCGTAGTCTCGCGCGCGCGGCCGCAGCCCTCGCGCTCGCCCTGTCCATGAGCGCCGTGGCGCTCGGCGACGTGATACGCCTCAAGGACGGGCAGGTGATTCGGGGCGAGATAGTCGCCTTCCGCGACCAGCAGTTCACAGTCCTCATAGGCAGCGGCGCACGCGGCCGCCGCAGCCGCGTGACCGTTTACATCGAGGACATTGACTCCATCGAGTTCGACTCGGCGGCGGGCGGCGCGGCCGACTCCGGCGCCTACGACACGGCGCCCGCCGAGACGGCCCGCCCGCAGCCCACGCCCGCGCGCCCCGAGCCGACCCCGCAGCGACAGACTGAGCGCCAGCCGCCCACGCTCGGCAACGCCGGCGGCACGACCACCGGCACCGCGCGCACCAACAACACCGTGACGGGGACGGGCGCCGGGATGGGCTCGACTCCGGGCGGCGACCGTCAGACGACGCCGGCAGCCGGGGGCGAGGCGTCGGCATTCTTCCCCGTTCGCGTGCGTGTGCGGGCCGACAACTCCGCGAACGGCTGGACTGACTCCGGGCTCATGGTTCGCAAGGGCCAGCGCCTGCGGATAACGGCCTCGGGCCGCGTCTCCCTGGGCCTGGGCCGCTTTTCGACGCCGACGGGCCTGCCGCGCGTGATGGACACCGAGAAGTTGATGCGCAACGAGCCGACCGGCGCGCTCATCGCCGTCATCGGCGACGACAACGACGAATTCATCTTCGTCGGCTCGGGCCGCGAGTTCTTCGCTACGCGCGACGGCCGCCTCTTCCTCGGCGTCAACGAGGGCAAGCTCGACGACAACACCGGAACCTACGACGCCCTCATCGAGGCCGAGCCCGTCACCGCGGGCGGCAACTGAAAAGCGTCGGGGACGGGCGCTAAACTCCGGGCGGCCGGTCGGGGCGCGTAGCCTCCGACCGGCCGCCTTTTTACCCGCCCCGCGACTAAACCTTTAGAGGCGGCCCGGCATCCAACCACAGTCCTCATTTTTGGTTTGACCGCGCGCGAGGCGCGCCGTATAGTTCGGGGCGTAACTCCCCGGAAACGCGCCTTCGGCCTTCCCCGTACAGAGGTTTTTGTCGCTATGAAGAACGGTTCAGCAGCACGCGCCGCCGCCGCGGGCCTCGCCCTCACGATGGCCCTACTCCTGCTCCCGGCCTCCCTGCTCACGCCGCCGGCTGCCAGCGCGCAGTCGAGGCGCACCCCGCCGCAGGCCCCGCAGAAGAAGAACACGCGCCCCGAGCAGAAGCCAGAAGGCCAGCAGGGCGAGGAGCCCGTCCCGCAGGACGTTATACAGGAGGCCGAGGTCGTCAAGGTCGCCACGAACATCGTCAACATAGAGGCGACCGTCATCAACAAGAAGACGAAGCAGCTCGTGCTGGGCCTCAAGAAGGAGAACTTCGCCGTCTTCGAGAACGAGGTGCCGAAGGAGATAACCAACTTCTCGACGCCCGACGCGCCCATCACGGTCGCGGTCGTCCTGGAGTACAGCCAGCTCGGCCAGCTACAGGCTTACTACGGCAGCAGCGGCACAGACCGCACCGGCATGGAGGAGATGCTCATGCCGACGGCGATGTTCCTTCAGCGGTTCATTAAGCCGCCGCACGACTACGTCTCCGTCATAGCCTACGACATGCGGCCGACGCCGATAACCGATTTTACGAACGACCCCCAGCGCATCAACGCCGTCATCGGCCTGCTCGCGCGCAACCGGCCCACGTCGCGCGAGGCGAACCTCTACGACGCGCTTAAGCTGGCGCTCGTCGGCGGCAGGGCCGACTCCGTCGTGCTCGAGAACTCCGAGTCGCGCACCTCGGAGTACGCCGGCATGACCTCGATACAGGGCCGCCGCCGCGCCATCTTCCTCGTCACCACCGGCATAGACACCTTCAGCAAGATCAACTACGACGAGGCGCGCCGCATCACGCAGAACGCGGGCATACCGCTCTACATCATCGGGACGGGCGAGCTCTTCTTCAAGAGGTACGGCGACCAGATGAGCCCGCTCGACGGCCTGGGCGGCGCCACAGATCCCGGCCGCATGACGATGCTACAGGCCCGCAACGCGCTGACCACCTTCGCGAGGGAGACGGGGGGCGAGTACTTCCCTATAACCTTCCCTGGCCAGTTGTCGTCGGCACTGAGCACGATAGACGCGCTGATGCGCAACCAGTACAGTCTGGCCTTCAAGCCCGACGAGCGCCGCGACGGCAAGCGCCGCAAGCTCGTCGTTAGGGTTGACGTTGACGGCGACGGCAAGTACGACGACAAGGACTTCATCGTCAAGGCCCGCCAGTTCTACAACGCGCCCGGCGACAACGCCGGTAAGAAGTAGGCAGAAGGCACCCAGAAGAACCGAAGGCGGCCGGTTACGCATTAACCGGCCGCCTTCGTTTTCTGTCTGCCTTCTGCTTACTTTATCGTCACGCCCCGTAAATGCGGAGGCGGAACTCGTCGTTGAAGGTCTGCACGTCGGGCCTGCGGCCCGAGAAGAGGCGCGACTCGCGCAGGAGCATGGGCAGGCCGCCCGCAGGGAGCCGTAGCCCGTAGGCCGGGCTGGTGAAGACGGCCGAAACCTGCGGGTTCAGGCGCTGCGGCACGCCGTAGCGTATGGCGCGCTGCATGGCGGGCGCGAAGCCCGCGCTGCGGCGCGGGTTCGCGATCTCGATGTGCGTGTCGAAGACGTGCAGGCGCGTCTCAACGTCGCGAAGCGCCAGGTCTCTGTGCGCGAGCGCGTTCGCGACGGCCTCGGCGACCGAGGCCCGGTGGTAGTTTGCTCGCGCGGCTACCGGCGCGTCGCCCGCGTCGGCGCGTCCGGGGAAGGCGCGCGGGCGCGCGTCCCAGAGGTCGCAGTAGCGCTCGACGAAGCGCAGGGCCGACTCGAAGAGCGTGTGCAGGTTGCCGGTCATCACGGCCGACTCGACCTTCGGCGCCTGCGCGCTCGCGCCGGCGAAGCGCGCGGCGTGCACTGAGGCGCGCGGCATCAGTTCAGCCACGCGCTCGTCGCGGCCGAAGAGCAGGAGGCCCGCGACCGTGGGCGCGACGCGCTCGGCCCGACCGCCCGTCGCGGCCGGCACCGCGAGCATCAGGTCGCGCTCAAGCACCTCGGCGGTCGGGTAGTCGCGGCCGGCGCGCGACGAGTCGAAGGCGTCGAACTCGCGCACGAAGCTCCACAGGTGCGCCTCGTCTATGTCCTCGACCTCTGCGCCGACGGCCAGCAGGTTCTCGTGGCCCACGGGGCGCGCCTCGTCCAAGAGCGCCGAGAGCTCCTCGCGCGTCGCCTCCAGCTTCTCGGCGCCGACGCGCAGGAAGAAGCGCCCGTCGCGCGTGCGGTACGGCCGCCGCTTCGGCTCGACTTCGAGCGCGACTACGCGGAGCCCGTTGTCGAAAGAGATGATGTCTATGAAGGGGACGACGACGGGCAGGATGTCCTCGCGGCAGATGCGCACCAGCTCGTCGCGCACCGACTCGGGGTCGTCCACGCCCTCGACGCGGAGGTTGTCGTTGACGCCGAAGACGATGACGCCGCCGCCCGTGTTGGCGAGCGCGACGATGCTCTGGGCGATCCTTTCGGGGTTGGAGAGCTTGACCTTCAGCTCAAGGTACGTGTCCTCGCCGCCGCGCACGAGCGACGTAAGCTCCGAGCGCGATGTCTGCGGCGCGGGCGTGGTGAGGTACTCCTGAAAAGAGCGGTCGGAGAGCGGTTCGTGTCGCTGGTTGCGGAATTTTCTGCGAGCCATTTGTGTAGTGGCGGCGCTCTCCCCAACCGCCCGGGCGCGCGAGAGTTGCCCCGCGCGTCACTGGATTCGGAGACGGGTTAATAACCCGTCTTACCCCATGATTCTTGTGTCGCCCTCGCCGCCCCTGCCCGTCACGGCCTCGAGTATCTCCAGTTCGCGGCGCTCTAGCGAGCGCGCCTGCGCCGGCAATGTCAGCAGGTACGATGCGACTGAGATGATTGCGAACGCGGCGAGTATAACATATTTGACGGCGTGGCTCTGCGCGAAGTGGCCGGCCACGACGGCCGCGGCCGGCGGCACGAGCATCGCCACGAAGAAGGGCAGCAGCAGGAAGCCTGCGAGGCCCGAGCGGTTCATGCGCTTGCCGAACTCGGCGCGCTTCGGGAAGTGCGTCGAGAGCCAGTTGCCGAACAGTGCGAAGAGCGGCGCGCAGATCGCGCACGTGAGCACGACGAAGAGCAGCGTCCCCGCCGTCATGTCCCTGAACACCACCCCGCCCGCGACCACCCCCGCCGCGACGAGCGCGAGCGAGACGAGCGTGAGCGCCATGTTCTTCCCCACGAGCAGGAGCCTCCGGCCCACGGGCGCCAGCACGAAGGCGCGCATCCCGCCCGCCTCGTAGCCGAACAGGTTCGTCGTGAGCGGCGAGACGAGCATGAAGATGTAGAGCACGCTGAAGACGGTGCCTGCCCCCTCGGCGTAGGGCGTAAGCTCCAGGGCGCCGCGCCCAGACCTGCCGCCGAACGGCACCACGCGGATGACTATCGTCAGCCCCACCGCCATCAAGGCCATCACGCGCAACTGCGCGTTGCGCACGGCGTAGCGCACCTCCTTCTCGAAGACGGCCGAAAGCTCGTCCGACGCCAGCGGCAGGCGCCAGCCCGTGTACGCGCGCCCCGGCGCCTCTTCGCGCGCGGCCGCCGCCGTCCTCTTCGCCGAGCCGCCGAGCCCGAGCGCCGCGCGCCGCGCGAGCCTGTAGGCGAGGAGCGCGCAGACCGCGGCGTAAGCCGCGAGCGTCGCGAGCGCGAGCGCCAGGTCGGCGGCGCCTCCGGGCGCGAGCCCGCGCGTGAGCGCCGACGCGACGGCCCCCGGCGGCGTCCATCGCGCTCTCTCAAGATAATGCACGTAGCGCCCCATCAGAGGCATCAACTGTCCCATCAGCGCGCCCGCCATCCCTAGCAGCGCGCCGAGGAGCGCGAGCACCGTCTCGCCGCGCGAGCGCCCGCGCCTCATCATCGCGCCGACGCCCGCCGACAGGAGCTTCGACAGCGACATCCCGAACCAGACCGCGCACGCGCCGACCAGAAGGGCGGACGGCGTGCTGCCCGTCGCGAGCCCCGCGCCCAGCGCCATCGCCAGCATCGCCGGCACGGCGAAGACGGCCGAAAGGCTCGTAAGGTCGCTCAGCAGGTCGAAGGCGAAGAGCTTGCCGAGCGAGACGGGGTAGAGCAGCATGCGCCCCGGCTCGAAGCGGCTGCCGCCGCCCATCGCCAGAGGCACTAGCGCCCACATCACGAAAGCCATCGTGTAGAGCGAGAACAGGAACACGAAGGCGTCGCGCGCGGCCAGCGCGCCGTCCTCGCCCGCGCCCTCCGGCGACGCGAGGAAGTGCGAGGCAACACCGAGCCCCGCCGCCGCCCCGAGCGACAAAAGCAGCGCGGCCGCGAGCCCCAGCGCCGAAGCCGCCTGCCCCACGGCCGCCTTCCGCGACCTCATCGAGTTCCTGAACAGCGCCCACTTCAACCACACCAGCGCCGCCAGTTGCGCCATTCGCTAATTCCCCGCTGCCCGCCCTGCCGCGGCTGGCAACATGATAAAAGTTTGGCTGCCCGCCCGCCGCAATTAAGCGGTATAATCCACGGCAATCACGGGACGCCTCGCTCTTTGAAGAGTAAGTTGTTCGACGACTAAGGAGACAACTATGAGAAATATACGCCTCACGAACCGCCTCCGCCACTTGCTGTGCATGAGCGTCCTCGTCATCAACGCCGGTTGCCAAGCCTGCCCCCCACGACCCGATCGGGAGCCGCGACCCGTAGAATCTCCACAACAGGCAGAACAGCGGCCCGTAACGTATGCGACGGGGACACCGACGCCTGCGACTCCCGCCGTCTGTACGATTGGGCTGAACCCGGCGGCTGGCCCCATACCCCAGGGGGGGGCGCCGCCGTTACGCGTCGGCGTGGACACCAGTCCGGGGTGTACCGTAAGGCTTGACGGGCCGCCCATCGTCGTGCCGCCCGGGTCATTCAATGGAACCTGCGTGCAGCTTCCCGCCACGCCGGCCAACAGCATCGCTGTCACTTGTCCCGGGGTGCCTGCGCCAGCGAACCCACCGGCGGCAGCACTGGGGCTTACGTTCAAATGCCAATGCCCTCCGGGGGTCGGCTTGGGTGATAACACCGTGTTCGCCACATACCTTTTCTGACGTGGTGGAGACCGGAGCCGGTCTCGCGGCCGGCGTGAATACATAAAGAGGAACGGTTGAATGGCAGCGCCCGGTCGGGCCGCCTAACTCTCGATGCGGGTTGTCACTCAACTACTCCTCGGCGCCAGTGGTCGCGGCGTAGATATACGTGGGCTTCGCCGTAGTCGGCGGCGCGTCTGGCCGCCGGTTGGCCGTCGAAGCGGTCGGGGCGGCTGCCTCCGCGCCGGTTGCGCTGCTGGGGTTGAGGGTTTCGGCGTGCGCGCTGGCGCTCGGTTGGGCGGGGTACGCGGGACGGGACGCGCTGCTGCACGGGTTCGCTGATGTCGCCTTCGTCCCCGGCTGGTAGGCGGGAGCCTGTGCCGGCTTCGACCTGTGCCTCGCGGCCTACATCGCCGCGCGCTTTAGCATGCTACAGAGATTCACCACAAGGTGCCTGCTCGTCTTGGCCCTCGCGCTGGCGTCCCTGACGGCGCCCCGTGCGACATCAGCTTCGGCGAGCACGCGCCCCGCCGCGAATTCAACCAACAAGTCAGCAGCCTCCCTTCGCGCTAAGACGCGGGGGCGTGCGCTGTGGCCCGGCTCGCGCTTCACCGAGGCGGATCGCGCGCGGGCGACGCGCCGGGGGCTGCGCTTCATCTACTCGACCGCGCTCGACGAAGCGAACTTCCGAATCTACGGGAGCGACTACCTCTGGTGCTTCTACACCGTCGCCGAGAGCGTGCGCGACGCAGGCGTGCGCGCGATGGCGCGCAGTATGGGCGCGGAGCGTGCGCGCGCGTGGAGGCGCTCCCACGCCACTCTGCCCGAAGGCGCCGACGCGCAGCAGGTCGCGGACTTCGCCTTCGGCGGCGACGCGGCCGACAGCCTCGGCCTGCGCGATGAGAGGCTGAAGCGGGAAGTCCGCCGCGCCGCCGCACGGTTCACGGCCCGCGACTTCCTCCTCTTCGACCCGCTCACGGAGCCACCGCC
>DASPKR010000198.1:0-7316 GCA_035627975.1 Pyrinomonadaceae bacterium
CGGCCCTCTACCGCGCGAAGAACACGGGCCGCAACCGCGTCGTCGCATACTGCGTCTCCCCTCCCGAGCTTCGGCCCGGCCCCTCGGCGCCGCGCGGCGAGCGCTGAAGCCGTCTTGCCGAGCCCGACAAATCTGCTATCCTACGGCCGCTTCAGAAATTCCCCTTAAAAATTCCCCCGAGACCAGGGGTTTGCCGCGACCCTGTCGCGGCCGAGGTTCGCGAAGGATGTTGAGAAGGACGCTGTACGGCTCCGTCGTCGTCTTCTTCTATCTGCTCGCGGCGCCAGCGCGGGCGCAGACTGAGCAGCCCCTGCCCACGCCCGCAAGGCAGGGCGAGGCGGCCGCGCCCGCAGACCTCTCTATCACGGCGCGCGTGACGGCGCGAGAGCTGCGCTTCGAGAAAGTCCCGCAGCCCCGCGTGGAGTTCACAGGCCGCCCGCGCCGAGACACGGTCTGGGAGGCCGAGCGCGAGAACCTGCCCGAGCAGGTTCAGCCCGGCGTCACCTACCGCGACATCGGGATCACGCTCCGCATCACGAGCGTCTTCGCCGACATTGACCGCATCGTCGCCGAGGCGCTAGGCGAGATTCCCGTGAGCGACGACGGGGGGCCGACCGAGAACGAGCGGCCGGCCGCGGAGCCCCCGCAGCCGCCCGCGCAGTCGAGCCGTTCCGCGACGGCGCCGCGCACGCGGCCGCGACGCGCCGCCGCGCGCAACGGGAGGCAGCGTTGAGACGCGCGCACGGCAGTCTCTTCATCCACGCCGCGGCGGCCGCGCTTTTTGTGCTCGCCGCGAGCCTTTGCGCGTCGGCGCAGGCGACGGTAGCAGCGCCCGCGGCCGGCGCGCAGCGCGCGAGAGCCGACGAAGACTTCGAGCTGAACATCGAAGCGCGGCGCATCACCGAGGCGGGCTTCTCAGCCTCGACCGAAGCGGAGGCCGGCCGCGAGGGCGGCCTGAGAGTCCGCGTCGGCGTGATGGTGAGCGCCGTTCAGATAGACGTTCTGCTCAGGAACGTGCGCGGGCGCGTGCGCTTCCGCGCCGACCTCGGCCCCGTCGCGCGACTCCTCGACGCGCGACGCGCGGCCACAGAAGAAGCCCGACCCCCGGAACGTTGAAACCCTTTCGGAGGAGAAAATGAAGAAGCCCTTTGTACCTTTAGCGGCCCTCGCGCTCGCGCTCTGCGCTTCGGCGGCGCGCGCGCAGGAGACGAGCACCACCAACAGCGGCGACCGCGACGCCTCGATAACGGCCAGCACGACGACGGGGCTCAGGCAGTCCGGCCAGCAACAGCAGCCGCGCCCGACGCCCTCGCCCGCCGCGCCAGTCCGCCCGCTCTCGCAGGAAGACCTGCGCCGGCAGCAGGCCGCGAGCGAGCGCCGCCGCCAGTCGGCGCAGACCGGCGACCCGGACGTGCTGCTGGACGTGCCGAACCTCTCGGTCGAGGAGATAACGCTCAAGGTGAAGAACCTGCGCGCGCGCGTCTCGCTCGACGCGCGGCTCGCGAACCTCCTGCAACTGACCGCGGGCGCCGAGGCCGGCATAGACGAGGTTGACCTGACCATTAAGGGCGTGCGCGCCGAGTTGCTACTCAAAGTCTATCTCGACAACGTCGCGGCCATCATAGACCGCACGCTCACGACTGTTGACCGCAACCCGCAGATACTCGAACGACTCCTCCAGAGCGTTGACAACACGGTCGGCACGGTCGGCGGCGTCGCCAACACGGCGCTGCAACCGGGCGGCGTCGTTGACCGCACGGTCGGGACTGTCGGCCAGACTTTAAATAACGTCACGCAGCCCGGCGGGTTGTTGAGCCAGACGGTGAATACTTTGGGCCAGACCGTGCAGCGCGTCGTTGACCGCTCCGGCAACATCGTAGAGCGCACGCTGGACGCGGCCGGCACCGTGGTCAACCAGCGCACGGTCGGCAACGTCTCCTCGCTAGTGGTGCAGGGCGAGACGACGAACGCCGCGGGCCAGACGCTGCGCCGCGTGCTCGACACCAGCGGCGCCGTCATCGAGCTCACGCTCGACGCGGCCGGCCGCGTCGTCAACTCGCGCGTCGTGAGCCAGGCCACAGGCACGCGCCCGCAGCAGTAGAGGGGAGGGGGACGGCGAGAAGGCAGGGCGGCGCGGGCGGCCCCGGAGGTTAGCCGGGGCCGCCCGCGCCGCCCTTAACTTTTACGCGCGCCCTCCCGGCTTTTCTGCAACCGCGCGGCCCCGTGCGCGTGTAATCGCCGGGGTAAGTGCGGTTGCGCGGTGGCGGCGCGCGGGGTATGCTTTCCTTCGTCAAGGTGGAAGCCCTCGACGCGTCTGCCCCTCCCCTCGGGAAACATAAGTGATCGCAAGGCTCAATCTCGCAAGCAACCCGTTCCGCAACCGCACGCTGCCGTGGGCGGTGGCGGCCGTCGTCTCCGTCCTCTCGCTGCTGGCGATAGTCTATGTGTTGGCCGGGTACAGGCGCGTCTCAGCAGAGACGGCCGCCGCCGAGCGGCAGGTGCAGACGCTGCGGGCCGAGCGCGACGACCTCAAGCGGCAGGCCGCCGAGATAAGGCAGAGCATCCCGGAGGAGCAGGCACGCACGCTCGAGGCCGCGCACACTCTGGTTGACCGCAAAAGCTTCTCCTGGTCGCAGCTCTTCTCAGACCTCGAAGGATCGCTGCCCTCGACCGTGCGCGTCTCGCGCATAAGCGTCCGCGACGTTTCGCAGTACGGCGAGCAGACCCGCGCCGACCTGGACTTGACGGTCGTCGGCCGCGCGCCGACGGACGTGACCGGCATGATCGCCGAGATGAGCCGGCAGGGCGTCTTCTCCGCCATCCCCGTCTCCGAGAGCCAGAAGACAGGCCGGGGTGAGAGCGGCTTCGAGTGGCTGCTGAGGGTCAACTACGTGCAGCGCTCGCGCGTGCGCGCGGGCGAGGGCGGCGGCGAAGTCGGCGAGGCGGCGGCGCCCGGCGCGGAGAGGGGGCGCGAATAGGTTTGAGGGACGACTCCGCGATCACGAGGGCCTCGGGCGGCGCACGACAGAAAGATTTGCGCGCGCGCTTCGAGCACTTCCGCGGCTCGCGCCGGCGCAGCGCGCTGGGCTTGGCCGAAGTCGGCGCGCTCGGCGCCGCCGCCCTGCTCCTGCTCGGCGCCGTGCTCTCCTACCTCTTCCTGCTCGTGCCGCAGCGCTCGCGCCAGCAGTCGCTGGCCGCGGAGCGCGAGAGCCTCCAGCGTCAGCTCATGGGCGAGCGCGCCAACTTCACCGAGAGGCAGAGCACGCAGGAGAGCGTGCGGGAGATTCTTTCGAGCCTCGAACGCTTCGAGATGAAGAACCTCGGGCCGGCCAGCAGCGGCGTCAAGACCGTCTATGAGGAGTTGAACCGCCTGATACTGAAAAACAAGCTGCGCATCAGCGGCGGCATCAACTACACGCAGCTACAGGAGACGGCGCCGGGGCAGCCGGCACAGCAGCGCGGCGGCGCCCGCCAGCAGCAGGAGGGCGGCGCGCGCGTCGTCGAAAGCATCTTCCCCGGCATCGGCGTCACGCTCACGGTGGAGGGCGCCTACGCGAACCTGCGCCGCTTCATACGCGACATCGAATCCGACCCGCGCCAGTTCGTCGTCATCAACACAATCGAGCTCGAAGGCGTCACGGACTCGAACTCCGGCGCGTCGGTCGCCTCGCAGGCCCTGCCCGGCGACGGCACGACGCCCGCGGCGCCCGCCACGCCGGGCGTGCGCGGCAGCACGCTCGTCAGCCTCCGCCTCGACATGGCGGCATACTTCCGCCGCGCGGCCTCCGGGCTCTGAAGCGCGCGGCCGGCCGCGAGCGACTTAAAGACCTATGGCCCTCTTTGAAGGAAAGACCCCGGCGGAGCGCAACAAGATGATCGCGGGGGTCGTGCTCCCGCTCGTCGCGCTCGTCTTCGTCGTCCGCATGCTCTCAGGCTCGGGGCCGGCTAAGCCCGCGAACCCCCCGAAGGCGACGCCCTCGCCCAGGGCCGGCGCCGCCGCGAGGCAGGCCGAGCAGCAGCCCGAAGAGACGATCTTCGACCGCGCGCTCACGCCGCTCCCCGACCTCGCCTACGGCGCCTACGGCGGCGGCGACGCCGGCCGGAACATCTTCGCCTTCTACGAGCGCCCCGTGGTCGTCAAGCCGCCGGTCGAGGAGGCGACGCCCACGCCGACGCCCGAGCCTCCGCCCCCGCTTGTCCTCGCGTCGCTCTCGCCGCAGAGCGTGTTCGCGCGCACGGCTGGCTTCACCCTGCAGGTCTCGGGCGACAAGTTCACGCCCGCCACTCGCGTCTATCTCGACTCTCAGGAGCTTCAGACCCAGTACCGCAGCCCGCAGCAGCTCACGGCAACAGTCCCGGCCGCGCTCATCGCGCAGCAGGGCCAGCGCACCGTAGTCGTGCGCACGCCTGACAACGTTCTGTTCTCCAACAACCAGGCCCTCAACGTCATGCAGCCGCCCGCGCCGACCTACACCTTCGTCGGGCTGCTCAAGCGCGCGCGCTTCAACACGGCCGTGCTCAAGGATCAGAAGGGCGAGCTTTACAGCGTGCGCGCGGGCGACCTCGTGGAGGGCCGCTTCCGCGTCACGGAAATATCGGAGCGCAGCGTCGAGCTAGTTGACAAGGACTTGAACGTCCGTCACACGATGCCCTTCGTCGAGACTCGCTCGTTGGGCGCGACGGGCGGGCGCGTTCCCGGCTCAATTCAGCCGCCCCCGCCGCCCCCAAGCGACGACGACGGCGACGACGAGCCGTGACGGAGAACGACCGCATGAAGGCCGACGCCGAATCCCACAAAGACCGGAGGGCCCATCCGCGGGGCCAGCGCGGCTACGCGCTCGTGGCGCTGCTCGCGCTGATGACGGTGCTGATGATAACGGCCATGTCGGTCGCGCCGAGCATGCGGCAGCAGTCGCGCCGCGAGCGCGAGCTCGAGGCCATACGGCGCGGCGAGGAGGTCGCCGAAGGCATACGCCGCTTCATACACTACAAGGGGGTGCCGCCGACCTCCATGGAAGAGCTGCTCGAAGGCGCGCCCGTCGGCACTAAGAAGGTCAAGGTCATACGCGCCAGCTCCGCGCGCGACCCCCTCACGGAGAGCGGCGAGTGGAAGCTCGTCAAGGAGAACGACCGCGCGCTCATAACCTTCATACAGGAGCTGACCAAGTACACCGAAGGGCGCCCGCCGCAACCCCTGAACCCTTTCGAGAGGAACCCTGCCATGGCGGGCATCGCGCAGAGGCTCCCGCGCGTGATGAACATACTCGACACCGGCTCGGGCCTGGGCGCGCCCGGCGGCGGCGAGGACAGCTCGCTCGACAGCAAGGGGCCTTTCATCGGCGTCGTGAGCCGCAGCGAGCGCGAGTCCATCATCGCCTACTACGGCATCGAGCGCCACGACGGCTGGATCTTCACACCCTTCTTCAGGTAGCGCGCGCCGCGCGCACGCATCTCTTAAGAGAGCCGCGACGGCATCAACGCGCTCCCTCCGGGCGACACGCCCGGAGGGAGCGCGAAAATTTTTGCGCGCGAAATACAATTAAGTTATTGACATCTGTTTTTAATGTGTTTATAAATCCCAACATGTTGTGCGCCATTCACGCTAGGCCACAAGAAGAAAACTGACGCAGCATCTTGTGGTCGCAACCAACAAAAAAAGAAAAGGAGCAGCAACAACCTATGGCAACTAAGAAGGCAGGAAAAGGCGGTAGCAAAAAGGGCGGCTCGAAGGGCGGCTCGAAGGGCGGTTCCAAGGGCGGTTCCAAGGGCGGCTCGAAGAAGGGCGGCTCGAAGGGCGGCTCGAAGAAGAGGTAGTCTAGCCCAGGGTAGTAAGCGCAACCTTCAACGGCGCACACGACAATCTCCGCCCGCGAGGGCGCTAACACGGACGGCGGTCGCACACAGCGCGCCGTCCGAATTATTTTTAAGCAGTCAGCGATCAGCCATAAGCTAAGACCACCCGGTGACACAACGCCAAGTCATAGCGATAGCGCCCGCGGCCGAGTTGAAAGCTGACTGCTGACCGCTTATTGCTGACAGCCTCTTCACATGATCTCGGTCGCGCTGGTCGAGCCGGAGATACCGCCGAACACGGGCAACGTCGCGCGCCTGTGCGCGGCGACGCGCACGCCGCTGCACATCGTCGGCGCTACGGGCTTCAGGCTCGACGACCGCGCGGTGCGGCGCGCGGGGCTCGACTACTGGCCCGAGGTTGAGCTGCACCGCCAGCGCGACCTCGACGCTTTAGCCGCGGCTCTGCCCGGCGCGCGCTTCCTGTACCTGACGACGAAGGCCGAGAGGTCTTACGCCGACTGGGGGTTCGCCGAGGACGACTGCCTCGTCTTCGGGCGCGAGACGCGCGGGCTGCCCGAGGAGCTCCTGCGCGCCAACCGGGAGCGCTGCCTGCGCATACCCGTCCTCAACCCGCGCGTCCGCAGCCTGAACCTCGCGACGGCCGTCGCCGTTGTGCTCTACGAGGCGCTGCGGCAGACGGGCAGGCTCGGCGGCGCCGGGTGACAAGCGGCCTCGTTACGGGCTAGAATCCACACACTTTAATCACCGCCAAAGAAGGGCAGAGGGGTCAAGCGGACGGCGGGGCGGAGCCTGTTTTTAAAGGGCTCCCGGGCGCCCGCCGCCGCGTCCGAGATGGAGAGAGAAGACGTAAGGAACATCGCCATAATCGCGCACGTTGACCACGGCAAAACGACGCTGGTTGACGCGATGCTCAGGCAGTCGGGGACGTTCCGCGAGAACGAGCAGGTGGTCGAGCGCGTGATGGACTCGATGGACTTGGAGCGCGAGCGCGGCATCACCATCATGGCGAAGAACACGTCCGTCCGGTACGGCGGCGTGAAGATAAACATCGTGGACACGCCGGGCCACGCCGACTTCGGCGGCGAGGTCGAGCGCGTCCTGAAGATGGTTGACGGCGTGATGCTCCTCGTTGACGCGGCCGAGGGCTGCCTGCCGCAGACGCGCTTCGTGCTGAGGAAGGCTTTGGAGGCGAGGCTCCCGGCCATCGCCGTCGTCAACAAGATTGACCGCCAGGACGCCCGGCCCGAGGAGGTAGTCAACGAAATCTACGACCTCTTCATAGACCTCGACGCGACGGACGAGCAGATAGACTTCCCCATACTCTACGCCGTCTCGCGTGAGGGCGTGGCGAAGAAGAACATCGAGGACGAGTCGAGCTCGCTCAGGCCGCTCTTCGACGAGATAGTGCGCACCATCCCGCCGCCGCGCCAGCTCCGCGACGACTCTTTGCAGATGCTCGTCGCCAACCTCGACTACAACGAGTACGTCGGCCGCCTCGCCAT
>DASPKR010000199.1:0-2402 GCA_035627975.1 Pyrinomonadaceae bacterium
CAACTCGCCCTCGGCCGAGAGCCCGTAGCCCGACTTGGCCTCGACGGTCGTCGTCCCCGTCCTTAGGAACCACCCGGCGCGCCGGCGCGCCGCTTCGAGCAGCTCGTCTTCCGAGGCGGCGCGCGTCCTTCGCACCGTGGAACGGATGCCTCCGCCCGCGGCCGCAATCTCCTGGTAGGTAGCGCCGAGGGCGCGCCGCTCGAACTCGTCGGCGCGGTCGCCCGCGAACACGGGGTGCGCGTGCGCGTCCACGAAGCCCGGCGTGACGACGCGCCACCCCGCGTCAATAAACTCGCAGCCCGCGCCGGCCAGAGGCTCCACGTCCTCGCGCGCGCCGACGGCGGCGATCCGCCCCCCGCGCACGAGCATCGCCCCACCCTCGATGATCGAAAGCTCGCGCATCTCGGCGCCCACGCGCGGGCGGCGCGGCCCCGCGAGCGTGACGAGCTGCGAGCAGTTGAAGACGAAAAGGTCGCGGCCCGGCGTCGTCCCTTGCGTTTCGGCGCTCATCGGTCGCGTCTTTCAGTCGGCGGAGGAGGTATGGTCGTGGATGATACGCCAGCCGCCGACGGTGCGGCGGAAGATGAGCGTGAAGCGGCCGTGCGGCGTCTCGCCGCCTTCGAGCGCGAGCTGCCAGCGGCCCGTAGCCATTATGTAGAACTCGCTGAGCGGCTTGAGATCAAGCTCCGTGAAGGAGAGCGTCCCCATCTTCTGGCGCGAGTCGTAGCGGCGCTTGTAGCGTTCGAGCACGGTCTGCCAGCCGCGCGTGAGGGTGTCGCCGGAGATGAAGGTGGTCGCCTCCTCCTTCGCGTAGCCGGCCATGAAGCCCTCCACGTCGCCGCGGTTCCAGGCGGCCTGCTGCTCCTCTATGACGGCGCGAACGGCGGCCAAGTCCTTGTCGGCCTTGCCGGGGCGGGGCGGCCCGCCTTTGCCCTGGTAGGCGAAGACGACGGCCGCGACCGCCGCGAGCGAGAAGACTACGAGCATCGTTCTTGTCATCGAAGCTTCACCTCCCTCGCGCCCTAGTCTATACGAGAACGGGCCGCGAGCCACGAGCGCACGTCGCCGCGCATGGCGGGGGCGAGATCGTGCGCGGCGTCGTAGGCGCGCACTTCAACGTCCGCGGAGCGAGCGCGGAGGCTCGCCGCGTAAGGGGAGACGCGCTCGGGCGGGTAGAACTCGTCGCGAGTGCCGTGCAGGTGCAGGACTGAGGCGCGCGAAGGCTTGTAGAGCGTGCTCGTCTCCCAGTCGCCGGGCAGCCCGCCGCAGATGCCGACGACGCCGCGCAACACGTCGGCGTGCGTGAAGGCGAAGCGGTAATTGAGCGCGCACGACTGCGAGAAGCCCATGAGGAACACGCCGTCGCGCCGCGCGACCCCGCGGCCGGCGAGAGTCTCTATCAGGTCGAGCAGCGCGCGGTGGTGGAGCGCCACCGACTCCTCGGGCCGGAAGTTCGTGAGCCAGCCGAAGCCGTAGCGGGGAGGCCCGCCGGGCTCGCGCGGCTCCTTCATGTGCTGGTGCGGCCCCTGCAAGGCGGCGACGGCGAACCCCTCGGGCGCGTGACGAAGCGCCTCCCTCATCATCCAACCTTTGTTGCTCCCGTAGCCGTGCAGCGCTATCAGGAGCGGCGCGGGCGTCTCGGCCGGCGCGTGCAGGTCGTAGTAGAGCTTCACGCGCGCTTCGAGCGCGTGCTCGGTCGGCCGCGTATCTCTGTCGTCTTCGCTCGGCGTCATCCGTATCTTCGCTCACGGGGCGTCGTTGACTTCCCTCGCCGCGCGCAGGCCGGAGTCGAGCGCGCCCTGCATCCAGCCGGGCCACGCGGAGGTGTGCTCGCCCGCGAAGTGCACGCGCCCCTCGGGCCGCGCCGCGTGCGAGGCGAGCGAAGTCAACTGCCCCGGCTTATACCACGTCCACGCGCCGCGCGCCCACTCGTCCGCGCCCCAGTCCACCGACGCCCCGCCCTCGAAGCTCGCCACGAGCGAAGGGAAGAAGCGCGCGGCCTGCTCGACGGCGTGATTGACTCGCGCCGCCTCGTCCAGGCGGCCCAGGCGGCGGGCCGCCTCGCCGGTCGAGAACGCTTCGAGTATGTCGCGGCGGCCGGGGTGGCCGTAGGGGGTGAACCACGCGCGCGGCTCGTCTAAGAGCGCCTCGCCGGAGAGGCCCGCTTCACGCCAGACCTTCGTGCGCGACTGAACGTAGGTGCGCACGACCGACGTGAGCGGAAGCCCTTCGACGGCCGCCTGCTTGGCGGCGGAGAAGCGCGGCGCGACTTCCAGACGCCGCAGCACCGTGAACGGCAGCGCGCATACGAGCCGGTCGCCCGTCACGCGCAGCCGCGCGCCCGCCTTCGAGTAGATGACGCCCACAGAGCCTTCCGACTGCTCGATGCGCAAGACCGGCGA
>DASPKR010000200.1:0-6563 GCA_035627975.1 Pyrinomonadaceae bacterium
GTCGTCCTCTCCGGGCGCTACACGAAGGGCGGCCGCGGCGTCTTGCGCCTGAGGGGGAAGATGTCTGGCCGCGACTTCGTGCGCGAGATTCCGGTCGAGCTGCCCGAGGCGGAGGCGCGCCACGACGTGCTGGCGACTCTCTGGGCGCGGGCGCGCGTCTCGGACTTGATGAGCCGGGACTACGAGGGGCTCCAGCGCAACAAGGCGCACGCCGACTTGCGCGAGACCATCACGCAACTCGGCCTGGAGTTCAGGCTGATGACGCAGTTCACCTCCTTCGTCGCGGTCGAGGAGATGACCATCACTGAGGGCGGGCAGCCGCGCAGAGTCGAAGTCCCCGTAGAGCTTCCCGAGGGCGTAAGCCGCGCGGCGCTAGGCGGCCCCGGCGCGCGCGCAATCGTGTTCTCGGGCGGCATAAGCTCGAACGTCGGCTACCTAAGCTCGATGAACATGACCGTCGCGACCGAGACGGTGACGGTCACTTCCGACGGCGGCGCGGGCGCGAGGCAGTCGGCCGGCACGACCATACTCGACCGCAGCATCATTGACCCCGGCAGCGTCCTCGAAGGCAAGGGCGTGCGGCTGAAGAGGCCGGGGAAGGGAAAGGGCGGAGGCGGCGCGGGCGGCGGCTCGGCGCAGCCGGCCCCGACGCCCGACCCCGAGCAGGAGCGTATGCAGAAGCTGCGGGCGCTGCTGCACCCTTCGCTGTTCGCCGTGGTCGAGAGGCTCGGGAAGAAGGAAGGGAAGCCGGGCGACGCCGAGGCCGGGTTCGTGCGCGACGGCAAGTCCGAGGTTCAGGTGTGGCTCGCGGAGAAGACGCCCGAAGTAGTCGCGCAGCTCAAGGCGCTCGGCTTCGAGGTCGTGCTCGACCCGCAGTCGGCCAAGCTCATCATCGGCCGCCTGCCCATAGACAAGCTCTCGGCGCTTGCCGACATAAAAGCCGTCCGCTACGTGGCGCCGCAGACCTGACAGGACGGCCCGCCGGCGCCTTCACCTCGCCGCGGCGAGGCCGGCGCCGACGGGCATGTCAACTATCTCCCATGCCGACTCGTCGCGCAGCAGCTTCGACATCAGTTGCGCGTGGAGGAGGTGGCCGCTGCGCTCGGCGCGCACGCGGCCGAGCAGGGGCATGCCGAGCAGCGACAGGTCGCCGATGATGTCGAGAATCTTGTGGCGCACGAACTCGTCGCGCGAGCGCAGCGGAGTGTCGTTAAGCATCCCGTCGGGCGAGAGCACGATGGCGTTCCCGAGCGAGCCGCCGCGTATGAGGTTCGCTCGCCTGAGCGCCTCTATCTCCTCGGTGAAGCCGAAGGTTCGCGCGGGCGAAATCTCACGCACGTAAGCGTCGGCGTCGAGCGCGTCGAAGCGCATGTGCTGGCGGCCTATGAGCGGGTGCCTGAAGTCTATCAGGCAGTCAATCTCCCACCCGTCATAGGGCTCGACGGAGACGCTCCGCTCGCCCTGCTCCACCCGCACGCGCTCGCGCACGCGCAGGGCGCGCCGCGCCGCTCGCTGCTCCGCGACGCCCGCGCGCAGGATCATCCCCGTGAACTCGTCGCCCGAGCCGTCCATTATCGGCAGCTCGAGGTTGTCAACCTCTATGTAGGCGTTGTCCACGCCCATGCCGCGCAGCGCCGACAGCAGGTGCTCGACCGTCGAGAGCATCACGCCCGTCCTCATCAGCGTCGTCGCGTAAGAACAGTGTGCGATGCACTCGACCGAGGCGGGAATCTCGAAGCCGTCGAGGTCTGTGCGGACGAAGACGTGGCCCGTGTCGGGCGGTGCGGGCCGCAGGCAGATGCGCACGGCGGCGGCCGTGTGCAGCCCCGTCCCGCTCGTCTCCACCGGCTTTGCGATGGTCGTCTGTTTAATCAAAGTTAGGCCGAAGCGCCTTCCGGTCTCGCGCGGGGCCGCGCGTTTTCTTTGAGAGAGCGACGAAACTGAGTGCAAGGCCCGTGCCGCCGGCGCGCACGCGCGATTCCGAGGGGGCCGCCCGCGCCGCGGTCCGCCCGTGTGGCTTAAACGCCGCACGCGCCGCACGCGCCTGTCGCCCATACGCCACACGCGCGGCGCCAGTCCCGCGTAAAACATCGCGACGGGATGTAAAGCGGCTTGCGCGGCCCCGCCGGGCGGAAGAAAAAGGTTGACGCGCGGGCGGCGTTAGCTTATCGTTGCGCTCCCATTACTGATTGCGCCGGTCAGCACGAGCCTTTCCAACCTGATTCGGTCTCATGCGGGGGTTCGACCCGCTGCCAGCACTCTCTCGAGCCCGCAACACCGCTTGTAGAAGCCACCCAACAAGGTGCCACCCAACCCCTAAGGAGCTATCTCATGCGCGTAAGATACGACTCGACTTTAAACGCTAGGAGTCGCACGCTATCGGCTGCCCTCTCTTCGCTGCTCACGACGGCACTGATACTTATACCCGCACTGCCACCGCGGCCCGCACAGGCCGCCGCCGGCGCGCGCAGCCTCAAGCCGGCCGATGCCGGCGCAGAGCGCAGCGCCGCCGCCAGCCCGGCCGCGCTCGCGGCGCCACTCGTCCCTTCGCTCTCGGCCACCAAGACCGACTCCTTTCCCGACCCGGACGGCGACGGCAAGGCCGAGGAGGGCGACATCATCACCTATACCGTCACAATAACGAACAACGGCACGGACGCGACGAACGTGCAGTTCAGCGACAACGTTGACCCGAACACGACGCTCTTCCCCGGCTCCGTCTCGACGCAGCCCATCGCGCGCGGCGACAGCTACAACGTGCTCGGCAACGTCCGCATACAGCCCGACGCCTCCTCGGGCCTGCTCGCCAACGACTGCGACCCGGACAACGGCCCCGGTTGCAGCAGCGCCGGGCTCACGGCCTCTGGGCCGACCTCCTCGACGGCGGGCGGCAACGTCACGGTCAACTCCAACGGGAGCTTCAGCTACAACCCGCCCGCGGGCTTCGTGGGCGCGGACAGCTTCCAGTACACGGTCACGGACGGCACGGGCAAGACCGACATGGCCACCGCGAGCTTCACGGTGAGCAACATGGTCTGGTTCGTTGACAACGCGGCGACGGCCGGCGGCGACGGCCGCCTGACCTCGCCGTTCAACTCGCTCGCCTCCGTCAGCGGCGCGAGCGACCCGGACGGCCCCGGCGAGATCATCTACGTCCTCGAAGGCTCAGGCCCCTACGGCGGCGGCATCGCGCTCGAGGCGGGGCAGCGGCTCGTCGGGCAGGGCATCGGCCTCGACGCGGCGCTCGCCTCCTTCGGCATAAGCGCCCCGGCGCACAGCGACGCGCGCCCGGCCGCGACCGGCAAGCCCGTGCTCGCCAACGCCGCGGGCGACGTGATAGTGCTCGCGGGCGGCAACCTCGTCACCTTCCTCGACGCTTCGGCCACGGCGGCCGGCTCGTCGGCCGTCTCCGCCGCGGGCGCCGGCTCTAACACGCTCTCTAACGTCGGCCTCAGCGCCGCGGGCTCCGCCAACGGCGTGAGCGCCGTGAACGTCTCCGGCTCGCTGTCGGTCGCAAGCAGCACCGTCTCGGCCACGAGCTCCGGCGCGGCCGTGAGCGTCTCGGGCGGCTCGGGCACGATTGGCTTCTCCTCGACGGCGGTCAGCCAGAACGGCGGGCGCGTCGTTGACGTGCAGAACAGGACGGGCGGCTCCGTCAGCTTCGACACTTCCTCGACAGTGACGGGGACGAACGGCGCGACGGACGCCGTCTCGCTGCTCGGCAACTCGGGCGGCTCCACCGTCACCTTCTCCGGCCCCGTGCATATCAACACCACGTCTGCCGGCGCGCGCGGCCTCGTGGCCGACAGCGGCGGCTCATTCACTCTTAACATGACGAGCGGCGCCAACACCGTCAGCTCCACGGGCGGCGCGGCCGTTGACATCGAGAGCCTCGCCGTCAACATCGCCTTCGCGACCACCTTCTCGACCAACAGCACGGGGCGCGGCCTTCGCGCCGACGGCGTCTCCGGCACGGCCTCGTTCGGCAACACGGCCATCAACAGCTCCGCGAACACGGGCGTGCTGCTGACCGGCAACTCGGCGGCGATAACGTTCGCAGACCTCGACATCGCGCCCGCGGCCGGCGTGCGCGCCCTGCACGCCCTGGACAACACGGGCGCCGTCTCCTCTACTAGCGGCGTCATCATCGCGACCGGCGCGACGGCCGTAGAGATTGACGGCCCCGCCTCCCGCACGCCCCTCAACGTCGTGCTCACGAGCGTCTCGGCCGACGGCACGGCCACCGGCATACTCGTCCGCGACACCTCCGACGGCGGCAACGGCTTCCGCGTCGTAGGCACGCTGACGACCGACGGCTCGGGCGGCGCCGTCACGAACATCACGAACCGCGGCGCCGACTTCTTCAACGCCGAGGACGTGCGCCTCGGCAACATGACGTTCACGAACGTCGGCACCACGAACGGCGCCGACCCGACGAACCCGGCCTCCGCGTGCGGCGACATCTCGCCCACGGGCGGCGGCAACGCGGGTTGCGCCGCGGGCGTCCACGCCGACACGGTCACGAACCTGCGCCTCGCAAACATAGACATGAGCGGCGGCAACCAGCAGGGCGTCAACCTTCTGAACGTGACAGACTTCCTCCTGGCCGACAGTAACATCACAAACATGGGCGACCAGGTCAGAGAAGACGGCCTGCGCGCGCGCAACCTCCTCGGCACGGCCGAGATAAGCAACACGATCTTTAGCGGCAACAAGGAGGCGCAGGCACACATCGAGATGGTCTCCGGCACGCTCGCCGGCCTGTCCGTCACGGGCAGCACCTTCTCGAACAGCACGGGGCCGGTAGGCAACCACGGCCTGCGCTTCCAGGCGTGGGACGGCTCCTCCTCGAAGCTCTCCGTCGCGAACAGCACCTTCTCGAGCCTCTTCTCGAACGGCATACAGGCGCTGGCCACCGACACGGCCTCGATGGAGGTGAGCGTCACCGGCAGCACCTTCACCAACTGGGGCTCGAGCGCCATCGTCCTCATCCAGGACAAGTCGGCGAACGTCAGGTTCAACATCGCGAACAACCCGTCGTTCACGCGCTCGGCCGCGAGCACCGGCACCTCCCACGTCATCGTCGTCAACCGGCTCACGACCTCGCTCCTGGGCTCTAGCATCCAGGGCGCCATCACCGGCAACACCATCGGCGACAGCACCTCGAACACGTCGGCCTCGGTGGGCGGCAGCGGCATAGACATCAACGGGCTCGGCTCGGGCACGACGACCGTGCTCGTGCAGAACAACAACATCCGTGGCGTCGCCAACCGCGGCATGACGCTGAACATGGCCGAGAGCAACACGGGCAGCAACCGCCTGAACGCCACGGTTACGGGCAACACGGTGAGCGTGACGAACCCCACGGGGTTCGAGGGCATCTTCGTGCAGGCCGGCAGCCTTACGGGCAACAGCGGCATACTCTGCGCCGAGATAGCCAACAACCAGTCGTCCAGCGCGGCCACCAACGGCCTGCGCACGCGCCAGAGATTTTTGACCACGTTCCAACTCCGCGGCTACACCGGCGCGAACAACAGCAACACGTCTGTGATTACTTACCTCCAGGCGCAGAACCCGTCGCTCGGCGACACAGTCACGGCCGACAACTCGGTCTCGACCGGCGGCGGCGGCTACGTCAACACGCCGGGCGGCGCGCAGTGCGCTCAGCCCGTGCTGCCGTCCGCGCCTCTGCCGTCGCTCTCGGCCTCGCTCGACGCCGACGCGCTCGGGGCGCCGCAGCACGAGCAGACCGCGGCCGTTAAGACTTACTCCGCGGGCGGCGAGTTCACACCGCTACGCAAGGTGCGGCGCGGCCTCGCGCACTCCGAGCGCGGCCAGGTGCTCGGCGCCGGCCTCGCCGACGAGACGGCGAAGGCGGCCCCCGCGGCTGCTGCCGTCGCCCCGGCGGTCTCCGGCGGCAACGTCAACGTGAACATCGGCACGCTGCCTGCGGGCGACTCCGTGACCATCACCTTCCAGGTGCAGGTCTCCGAGCCGTTCACCGGCTCGCAGCCGCAGGTCTCCAACCAAGGCACGGTGACGGCCGACGGCGGCATCAGCATAGACACCGACGATCCGTCGGTCGGCGCGAACACGCCGGGCGAGGAAGACCCGACGGTGACGCCGATACTGCTGCGCCCGACCGTCAACATAAACGACGCCACGGTGACTGAGCCCGCCTCGGGCTCGGCCAGTGCCTCCTTCACCGTGACGCTCTCGCACGCCTACACGCAACCCGTCTCCGTCAGCTTCGCGACCGCGGCGGGCGGCGCCAACCCGGCGACGGCCGGCACCGACTACACGGCGGCGAGCGGCACCGTCAACTTCGCCGTCGGCGAGACCTTCCAGACCGTCAACGTGCCGGCTCTGGCAGACCTCGACGCGGGCGAGACGGACGAGACCTTCCTCGTCAACCTCTCGGCCGCGACGAACGGCACGATAGGCGACGGGCAGGCGACGGGCACGATAACCGACACGTCGGTCGCGAGCCCCGTCATCATCTCGGAGCTTCGCACGAGCGGCCCCGACGGCTCGGGCGACGACTTCGTCGAGCTGCTCAACAC
>DASPKR010000201.1:0-3162 GCA_035627975.1 Pyrinomonadaceae bacterium
GCAGGGGATGGAGGTGAAGGGAGTGAACGGCAACGTGGAGGTTCGGCTGGGCGCCGGGCTCGACGCCGACATCCACGTGCGCGGTCAGAACGGCAACGTCAGCTTTGAGGTGCCGAACGCGTCGAAGCAGGAGCGCGAGGGGAGTTCCGAAGTTCGCGCGCGCGTGGGAGACGGCGGCGCGCCTATCACGGTCAGGGGCGGCAACGGCAACCTGACTTTCAAGTCTGACGTCGCCGTCGGCCGCATCACGTTCGCGCCCGGCGCCGCCGACGGCGACCGGGACATGCCGCCGCCTCCTCCCCTTCCCCCGCCGCCCGCGCCGATTAACTGAAGAAACGCCCAGAGAGACGGTCTGGCCCGAAGTCGTCAAAAAGTTAAGGCCCGCCGGAGATTCGCTTGAACCTCCGGCGGGCTTCACGATTTTCGGGCGACAGCGTCGGGCGCGGCTTTCGTCAGCCGCCGCGTGGCTTACTGGACTGTCGCGGGCAGCAGCGAGCCGCGGCGGTCTGTGGCGACGCCGCGGCCCTCCTCTATCATGCCTATCATGCCGTGGAAGTGTATCTCGCTGCCCGAGAGCACGAGCAGCACGTCGCCGGCGCGCACGTCCGGGTTCTCGACGCGGAAGCGCACGACCGTGGCGTTCCCGTTCTGCTGTTCGAGCGTCTCGAACTCGAAGGTGGCGGCGTCAACGACGAGCGTCTGCGAGTTGTTGGTGTGGTTCGGTGTCTCTGCCATCTGTTCTTACCTCTGAAATCCGTGCGTCGCCTTTAAAAATTATCGGGATGAAAGGGCCTGCCGTAAAGCTCCCTGTACGCCCAGCCGAGCACGCGAATCTCCGCCGTGCAGAGAGTCTCGAGCCAGCAGCAGGTCAGATAAACTTCGCGCTCGCGCGCGGACGGAATCTTCTCGGCCTCCTCGACTACGGAAGCCCCCTCGCCCGGCCGCAAGCCGTATGACTCGGCTATCGCCTCGTTAGTCTTAGTCGCGTCGTCAAGGGCGCCCAGCAGCTCCCGCACCCAGGCGTGCAGCTCTCGCTCCGAGTCGTGCTCGACGAGCGCCTGCATGACGCCGACGGCGAGCCGGTCTTCGGCGCTCGCGAACTCGACGGCGTCGGGCCGCTCGGCGAGCGCGGCCGCCTGCTTCAGGCGGAAGAGATGCTCGACCGCGGGGAAGCGCACGACGGCGACCCGCCGGTCGTAGTCGAGGAACCACTGTATCAAATCGGCGAGCGACGCGGGCTCCACGCGGCCCCGACTGTCGCGCCTGAGCGCGGGCGGCCCCTGCCCGCCGCCCCCGCGCCCCGTGCTCTCCCCCGTTCTCGGCATAAGCTCCCTGCTCAACCGGCCACCGCCTCCCCGGCCGTCTCGCCTTCGGCCATCCTCTTAAGATACTTGCCGAAGTAGCCGTTCCAGGGCGGGATGACGATTGAGACGGCGCCGGTCGCCTGCGCCTGGCACGAAAGGCGTATGAGCGGGCGGGCCTCGTCCGTTTCGATGTAGCCGAAGAGCGGCATCACCTTTCGCTCGCGCTCGGCGACCTCGCTCAGCTTCTCGGCCCCGCCGAGCACGCCGACCCAGCAAGTCCCGCACGAGGCCGAGCGGCACTGGACTGGGATAGGCCCTTCGTCAACCGTGCAGCGCGTGTCCACCTCGTGCCAGGGCCGCTTGTCCGTGGCGGCGCCCGAGGCCACCTCCTGCCCGTTGACGACCCGGAAGCGGCGGTCGTCGTCGTTCTCGTCCCAGACGACAGTCCAGCGCTTGTCGGCCGTGCGCAGGAAGCCGAAGAGGCCCTGGCTGTCGTCTCGCGCGCGCTCGCGCAGGACTTCTTCGGGCGAGCGCGCGGCGCGGCGGCGGTCAATCAGAACCTCGCCGGGCGAGGCGCGGAAGGCATCGAGCCCCGCCTGCCTGAGCGTCATCAGGGCGACGGCCGCGACGGCGATGACCAGAGACTCGCTGACTTTAAGCTCGGGCGCGACGCGGCCCGCGACCTCGCGCGCGAGCGCGGCGAGCGACGACGGCCGCGCGCCCGACTCGGCCGCGCGCACGACCTCGCGCTTGACTTCGGGCCAGAAGCGGTGGCCGTAGAGGAACCTGTGCGACGAGTCAACCTGTTCGCGCAGCGCCCAGCGGCCCTGCATGAGAAGCTCGCGCGCGAGCTTGTCGGCGTCCTCCGCCTCTTCGAAGGCGCGGAAGAGCGCGAGGGGGAAGAAGTGGAACCAGATCTGCACGGCCTCGCGGTCAACCTCGTGCACGGAGGGGAGCAGCTCTTCGAGCGCCGCGCGCCACGCGGCGTCGTCCTGTCCGGCGAGAAAATCTTCGAGCGGGGTCAAAGTCTTACCTGTCATGGCTCCTCAGTCTGAATGCGTTGGTAAATATGATCGTGACTGAAACGGAGAGTTTAACCGCCTTCGCCCTCCGGCACAAACCGGGCGCGGCCGACTCGGATTTGTCCCGCGGAAAACAAAGCTTCGCCACAGGCTGCGTGCTAAAGTTGCCGGCGATGGCCGGCGACGACGATTCGAGACTTCTGAGCGACCTGACGCTGGGCGAGGCCAAGCGAGGGCTCGTCTATGCGGCGGCGATAATTCTCGCCCTCGCGCTCTTCGTCGCGCTCGTGGGGCGCGTGGCGGTGGCGCTCCTGCTGGGCGTGGTGGCGGGCGCGTACCTCCTGCCCGTGCAGGAGTTCTTCGAGCGGCGTTTGCGGAGGCGTGCCGGGAGCGCGCTCGTCACGATGGCCCTCATCATCGTCCCGCTCGTCGCCCTCTTCGCCTACGGCTGGAGCGAGGTGTCGGGCTACTCCAGCGTCGTCGTCGAGCGCCGCGACGAGATAGCCGACTCCATCAGCCGCTCGCTCGCACGCTACCTGCCCGTCCGCTACGAGGACACGCGCCTCCAGCTCCAGTCGGCCTTCACCGAGGCGGTCGTCCGCTCCGGCAAGTACTTCGGCGAGCTGCGCGAGAAGGCGGCGCTCATCTTCACGGCCGCCACGCTCTTCTTCTTCACCGTCTACTACATCCTCACGCAGCGCGCGCGCATCACGCAGTACCTCAAGCTGCGCGTCCCCGGCGACTTCCTGCCCTTCTACGAGCGGCTCGCGGAGAACGTCGGCGGGGCGCTGCGCGGCGCGGTCTGGGCCGTCTTCATCGACCAGACGATCAAGGCC
>DASPKR010000202.1:0-2172 GCA_035627975.1 Pyrinomonadaceae bacterium
TCGCCGAAAAAACTGAACGGCAGCAGGTGGGCTATGACCAGTTTCCGCCCCTCCGGCGACATGCGGTAAATCTGCACGGAGCCCTCGCGCAGCAGGAAGAGCGCCTCGCCCGTCTCGCCGGGGCTGTAGATGACCTGCCCCTTCGCGAAACGGCGCGTAGTCGTCACGCGCTCGACCTCACGCATCTCCTCGGGCGTGAAGCCCTGGAAGAAGTCGGGCTCGTGCGGGTTGCCGGCGTTAGTCTCAGCCATAAGTTTCGCTCGGCGGCCTCGGCCGCCGCCCGCCATTTTAACCCCGCCGGGGCGCACGATTGTAATCCTCATTACTGACCGCCCCGCCCGCCGCCCGGATAATCCATCAAGCGCGAGCCGCCGCAGGGCGGGAGCGACATTTTCTGCGAAAGGTTTTCACGAGGATGAGCAAGCACATTTCGGCGGTGACGGACGCGAGCTTCGAGGCGGAGGTTCTCAAATCAGATCGGCCCGTGGTGGTTGACTTCTGGGCGACGTGGTGCCCGCCGTGCCGCGCGCTGAACCCTGTGGTAGAGGAGCTGGCGGAGAAGTACGCGGGCGCGGTCCGCTTCGTCAAGCTCGACATAGACGAGAACTCTGCCGTCCCGCAGCGCTACGGCATCAAGGGCATCCCCACTCTCATCGTCTTCGAGCGGGGCAGGGAGGCCGAGCGCGTCGTCGGCCTCTCGGGGAAGGATGCGCTCTCGCGCGTCATAGACAAGTACGCGGCCGCCGCCGTCTGAGCCGGCCTTGATACAGAGCCGCGGGCGCTAGCGAGCAGGTATGGGGTTGATGCCGGCATGTCTCTCATCAATCTCATGCCCGCTCGCTGCTCTGTTTTGTGCTAAATTCCGCGCGGTCTGAATTCTGCCGCGAGGTCAGCGCCCATGCCCGCCGAAGCCCCTACGACGATGACGGCCGAAGCCCTCCGCTCTGTCCCGCTCTTCCGCTCTCTCGACGACGATGCAGCCGCGGCGCTAATCGCGCTTCTTGAAGTGAGCGACGAGCCGGCCGGCAGGTCGCTCTTCCGCGCCGGGGACGCCGGGGACGCGCTCTACCTAATCGAGTCGGGCCGAGTCCGCATACACCTGCGCGACGCCGACGGCGACGACGTGACGCTGGCCGAGCTGGGGCGCGGCGACTTCTTCGGCGAGATGGCGATACTTGACGGCAAGCCGCGCTCGGCTAACGCGACCGTCATCGAAGACGCGCGCCTCGCGCGCCTGACGCATGCCGACTTCCACGACTTCGTGCGCGCGAGCCCGGACGTGGCGCTGGCGATGCTCGGCGCGATAACGGAGCGGCTGCGGCAGACGGACGAGCTCCTGCGGCAGAGGGTCACGCGCAACTTGAACGAGGTCGAGGAGGAGCGCCTGACCTTCGCCGACCGCGTCGCCGACTCGATGGCCGAGTTCGGCGGGAGCTGGAAGTTCATCTTCTTCACGCTCGCACTACTGTTCGTCTGGATACCTTTGAACTCGTGGTATCTGCCGCCCGAGCGGCGCCTAGACCCTTCGCCCTACGACCTGCTCGCGCTCTTCCTCGGCGTCGTCGCCGGCCTGCAAGTCCCCGTCATCCTCATGTCGCAGAACCGGCAGGAGGAGAAAGACCGCCTGCGCGCAGACCTTGACTACCAGGTGAACCTCAAGAACGAGCTTGCGCTCGCCGAAGTCCTCCGACGCCTCGACGTGCTCGAGTCCGAACGCCTCCCGCAGCTCTCCGACGAAGTGAAAAAGTCAATTGACGGCAGACGGTAGAGGTGGCGGCCCTCCCTCACGGTAAGGCTACCGCCTTTGTTACAATGCCGGCGTTCCGCACAAATCCCGGACGGGTCACTCAGGGCTTCATGATTCAGGCCGTATTCTTCGACTTCAACGGCGTCATCATTGACGACGAACCGATACAGCTTAAAGCCTACCAGGAGGTGCTGCGCGAGGAGGGCGTGGCGCTCACGGAGGCCGACTACTACGAGTGCCTCGGCATGGACGACGCGACTTTCGTGCGCGCCGCCTTCGAGCGCGCGGGCCGCGAGATGACGGACGAGGCGCTGCGGCGCGTAATCGAGCGCGAGACGGCCAAGCACCGCGAGATGATAAAGGACGAGCTGCCGCTCTTCCCCGGCGTCGTCACGTTCGTCAAGGCGCTCTCGCGCGGCCACTCG
>DASPKR010000203.1:0-2354 GCA_035627975.1 Pyrinomonadaceae bacterium
GATCGCGCCGGCGCTGGAGTTGCTGGATAGAGGGTGACGCAAAGGGACTGCCTTCGCTCAAGTTTACGAGTCGGGCGAGGGCGAGGCAGTGCCGGTGGAAGGCTTCGCCCGCGCCTTCGCCGAAGGGCTCGACTCCGAGGGCGCCGAGTTCCCCGTGCTCGTCCTGCACCTGCCGGACTGGGAGAAGAGGCTCGAGTTCTCGGCCTACGCCGTGAGCCTGCCGGCGCTCCAGAGCGTCGCCGGGCGTAAGCCCGCGCTCGAGGCCGTCCCGTTCGACGGCGGCACCGAAGCCGTCACCGCAGTGTACGGCGAGGCCCGCCTCGTCATCGTCGAGTTCCCGACGCCGCAGCACGCCTTCGACGCCGACGCCGCCATCAACTCCCACCTCGCGCGGCTGCGCGCCGAAGGAAGGCCCACGCCGAACGTTTACAAGCGCGTCGGCAACTACTCCGTCTTCGTCTTCGACGCGGCCGAAGCCGAGGCCGCCGAGCAGTTGGCCGCGAATGTGAAGTACGAGAAGGACGTGCGTTGGCTCGGCCGCAACCCGCACGCCGACGAGATAGCCGCCCGCGCGTACACGCGAAAGATGGGCGGCGTGATTCTGACGACGCTTTTGACGACGGGCGCCGCGATACTGCTCTGCCTCGCGGTCGGCGGGGCGGTCGGCGGCTTTATCTTCCTGCGCCGCCGCTCGAAGACTGCCCGGCAGGAAGTCTATTCCGACGCGGGCGGCATGATGCGCCTCAACCTCGAAGACCTGAACGCGCCGCCGGTCACGCGCAAGCTGGCTAGCCGTGCCGAGGAGTGAGGGGGGCCGGAGGCACTCGCCCGAAAATCATAAAAGCGCAGTGAGCCGAAGCTCGCTGCGCTTTTATGTTAATAGAGCACCCGGTCAAAAATTCGCGGGTTACTGATCTTATCTGCGGGGTTCCCCCAAGCCCCTACAGAAACGGAATCAGTAACCCGCTAAATGATGCCCTTCGACTGCTACTGCCTGCGACAACTCCGTTCCCCCAAAGAGCCGCCGCCTGCTTTGCTCGTGAGAGAAAACCTCCCCCAAAGTTTTCACTCACTAGCAGTCTCCGAGCCTGACCCGATAACTCTATTTACCCCAAACAATTTTATCTGTCCCGCGTCTGAGCAACGGTGATGCCATGCGGCCCGAAAGACTTACACAAGGGGCGTGCCTGCGCCGACTTTCGCCAGTAAAGACGCGGAAAAGCTTCATCCTTTCGCCCTCCTCAACGGCGCCGTGCGGCCCTTCGCCCGAGCCCGAATTGCGTACCCGTTTCATACTCACGAGAGGCCGTCTGAATGTTTACGCAACACACCATGCCTCTCATCATCAACTAAACCGCCTCTCAAGCTCGAACGACGGTCGAATTTCCCCGACAAAATCGCCGCGGTGGTTGCGGACGGGGAACGCCGCGTATGGCGCGAGCGCTTTTAGCGCGTCCTCATCCAATACACCGAGCTGCCTGAACGCCTCGACGGTGACAGTGGAGCGCGCGCGGCGGTCTTCGCCGTCCTCGATTTTGAAGGCGAGCCCCAGCCCGCGCGGCCAGCGCTCGCACGGCAGCACGCCCGCCGTATAGACGCCCTCGGCCCCGATCTTCGAAACCACGCGGCCGCGCGCGGCGCGCATGACCTCCGTGTCGAAGCGCTCGCGCGTGCCGCCGACCAACTCGGGCCGCGCCGTCATGGCCGAGACGAGCCGACGGCAGGCTCCGCGGGTCTCGCCGTCGAATTCAACGGGCGGCGAGACGAGGCGCGCGTACATGAGAGCCATCGCGCGGACAGACATGCCGAAGACGGGGACGCCGCAGCCGTCCACGCCCAACTCTACATCCCCTATGGGGACGCCGGAGAACTGCGAGACGGCCCGCAAGACTGCCTGCTGGACGGGGTTATCCGTCTGGTCGTAGGTTCCCGGCGGGGCGCCGAGGTGTAGGGCGAGGGCGAGCATCCCCGTGTGCTTGCCAGAACAGTTGTTGCGCAGGACGCCGGGCCGCTCGCCGCGCTCGCGCAGTCGCTCGGCGGTCTCTCTGTCGAAGGGGTCGTGCTCGCCGCACTTAAGATAACTTTCGTCCAGCCCTATCTTTTTAAGCATTGAGGCGACGGTCTCGGCGTGCACGTCCTCGCCGCTGTGCGAGCCGCATGCTATTGCGATCTCGGCCTCCCCGAAGCTGAATCGGTCGGCGGCGCCCGAGGCAACGACGGGGACGGCCTGGTGCGGCTTGGCCGATGAGCGCAGGAACGTGACCGTCTCCGGCTCGCCGAGGGAGGCGAGCACGCGGCCGTCGCCGTCAACGGCTATGACGTGGCCCCTGTGGCGCGACTCGACCACGCGGCCG
>DASPKR010000204.1:0-7699 GCA_035627975.1 Pyrinomonadaceae bacterium
CGCCTCGAAGCGGTCGCCGCGCTGGCTCACGTCCGTCGAGAGCCTGTTGAGAAGCTCGACGACGAGCACGGTGCCTGAAGGCACGGCCGCCGCCCCTCCGCCCCTGCGCGTCGGAGGCGCGCTGCTGCTCTCCCCGCCCTCTTCGTCATCCGGGTTAGCACGAGCCGCGTCGCCCGCGGGCGCGGGCCCTCTGCGCGTAACGCCGCCGGAAGGCAAGGACGAGTCGAAGCCGCGGCGGCTGTAGCCCGCCTCGTAACCGACCTCGTAGCCCTGCCGGTAGCCGTCGCTGTAGTCCTCGAGCGACCCGTAGGCGGCGATGTAAGCCCGGTCGGCGCTCCGGTAGTCAGCCTTGTTGCGGTAGTCCGCGGGCGCGCGCCTCAACTGGTCGGCCCAGCCCGACTGGTAGCCGTCCGAGTAGCCCGTCCGGTAGCCGCGCTCGAGCGCGCCGTACTGCTGATCCTGTGCAGAAGCGGGCGGGGCGAGGAGCGCCGCCTGAGCGACGAGAGCTAGCGCGAGGGCCAGTGGGAACGAGAGCAACTGCGTGCGGGTCTTCATCAAATTTTTCTCCTGCGACAGAGGCTGCCAACGCGTTCGGGGGGAGCTTACAACAAACGTCCGCGCGAGACCATTAACCGCCTTGACGCTCGCTTTCCGCGCGCCTTAGACTCGCGGTCGGGCGCTTTGCCCGCCGAGCCGCGCGCACGACTTTCTGCCGCCTGAGATGCCGCGCGCCGCCCCGCGGGTTTATCGAAAACTTGCGGCCCCGTTTACGATGACCGTCCGCAGAGTCTATCTCGACCACAGCGCGACCACGCCGGTTGACCGGCGCGTGGTCGAGGCCATGTTGCCCTACCTGACCGAGCGCTTCGGCAACCCTTCGAGCGTGCACTTCTACGGCCAGGAGGCGCGCTCGGCCGTTGACCGAGCCCGGCGCGAGGTCGCCGCTCTCGTAAACGCGCGGCCCAACGAGATAGTCTTCCTCTCGGGCGGCACGGAGGCCAACAACCTCGCCCTCCGCGGCGTCGCGGAGATGGCCGCTGAGCACGGCCGCCACATCATCACCTCTTCCATCGAGCACTCTTCCGTCCGCGGCATCTGCGAGGCTCTGGAGCGGCGCGACTGGGAGGTGACGCGCCTGCCCGCATACGGCGACGGCGTCGTGCGCGTCGAGGACGTGCGCAAGGCGCTTCGGCCCGACACTGTGCTCGTCACCGTCCACCTCGCCAACAACGAGATAGGCACCATCCAGCCCGTAGCCGAGATAGGCGAGCTCGTCCGCGAACGGCGCGACGCGGGGCAGAGGCACCTGCGCCTCCACACCGACGCCGTGCAGGCGCTCGGGCGCATGCGCGTTGACGTCGCGGAGTTGGGCTGCGATTTGCTCTCGATGTCCGCGCACAAGCTGCACGCGCCGAAGGGCGTCGGCGCGCTCTACGTGCGGCGCGGGGTTCGGCTCGCGCCGCAGAGCCTCGGCGGCCACCAGGAGCGCGAGCGGCGCGCGGGGACTGAAGCAGTCTCACTCATCGTCGCCTTCGGCGAGGCCGCGCGACTGGCGCGCGTGGAGTTGGGCGAGCGCGTCGAGCACATGCGCCGCCTGCGCGACCGCTTCGAGGCAGGGCTGGCCGAGCGCGTCCCCGACATCGTCTTCAACGGCGACCGCGAGCGGCGGCTCCCGCACATCTCGAACGTCTCCTTCCGCTTCATAGAGGGCGAGGGGCTACTAATCAACCTCGACATGCAGGGCGTGGCCGTCTCAACGGGCTCTGCCTGCTCTTCCGGGTCGCTCGAGCCCTCGCCCGTCATACGCGCGCTCGGGCGCGACGACGAGCTCGCGCGCGGCTCCATACGCTTCAGCCTCGGCATGGGAACGACCGACGAGGACATCGCCTACGTCCTCGATGCCCTGCCGCGCGCCGTCGAGAACCTTCGCCGCCTCTCGCCTCTCTACCAGAAGGCACAGGCCGAAGGCGCCCCCGTCAACGCTTGAGGCGCGGTGGCGAACTCGCACACGGCTCCCTTTTAGTGCCTTACTCAAACATCTTCAAAGACCACCTTGCGAGCCCGCGCAACGCCGGAGAGCTTGACGACGCGGACGCCGTCGCCGACGAGACCAACCCCGTCTGCGGCGACCGCCTTCGCCTCTCCCTCCGGCTCCGCGGCGGCCGCATAGGGGCGGCGCGCTTCCTCGCCTACGGCTGCCCGCCCACGCTCGCCTGCGGCTCCGCCCTAGCCGAAATGCTCGAAGGCATGACGCCCGAGCGCGCATCTGCTATCACGCGCAAGGACATCACCGACGCCCTCGGCGGCCTCCCCGCGCGCCGCCAGCACGCCGCCGCCCTCGCCGTCGAGACGCTCCGCTCCGCGCTCGCCAAATTACGAAAATAACGTGACAGGGTAATGTAAAGGCCGCAGCCGGGCTTTGCGCTTGACGACGGGATCGCTGGTTTTATTTTTCCTTCTTCTGTTCGGCGGAGGGCGCGCCCGCTACGGCGTAGCCGGGGCGCGTGACGGCCTTGCGCTTGCCGCCCTGCGGGGCGTCGGCGATTTTGACCTCGACGCGGCGGAAGCTTTTCTTCGACGGGTCGGCGGGCGGGGCGTAGCCGACGACGTACTGAGTGTGCAGGAGGTTGGAGATTTCGGTGACGGCGCGCAGGAGGTCTTCGCCGGTCTTGACCGCGTAGGCGAGCCCGCCCGTCTCGGCGGCGAGACGCTTGAGCAGCTCGGTCGCCTCCTCCCGCTTGCTCGGGCGTATGAGGCCGCGGTCGCCTCCGAGCGCGCCGACGAGCCCTATGCAGAAAATCTGTATGTCGCTCCCGCGCAGCAGCGCAGAGAGGTCGTCCGGCTTGAAGTAGCTCTGCCTGTCCTCGCCGTCCGTGATGAGGACGAGGGCGCGTCGGCGCGGGCCGTCGGCCGCGGGCTTCGACTTCTGCTGCAAGTGCTCGGCCGCGAGATAGACTGCGTCAACGAGCGCGGTCTGCCCGCCCTCGACGTACATCTCGTCGAGCGCCCTCTGTAGGCGCGCCGCGTCCGCGGTGAAGCCCTGCATCATGTTTATCCGCTCGCGGTCAACGAAGCGGAGCACGAACGCCTCGTCGCCGGGCGCGTTGTTTTCAACGATGATGCGGGCCGACTCGATGACGGCGTTCATCTGCGTGCGCAGCGACCCCGAGTTGTCAACGACGAGGCCGTAGCTCACAGGCAGCGTCTCCTTCGAGAAGTACGCGACCGCACGCTCGGCGCCCTCGTCGAAGACGCGCACGTCCTCGCGCCTCACCTCGCCCGCCGGCTTTCCCTTCTCGCCCGTGACTATCACGTTCAGCCTGACGAGCGGCTGCGCCGGCTCCTGCCCGGCGAGCGTCGCGGTGAGCGCGAGCAGAAGGAGTGGCGACAGTGCGAGGCTGTTTCTTCTTTTCATACGGAGTCCCGTTGTCGAGGCTTGGAGTGCCGGGCTTTACTGCGGTGAGACGCGGCGCGGGCGCGTCTCGGGGCCGGTGCGCGGCGGGGGGCGAGTCTCCGATGGGATGAAGGTCTGGTCGGAGTGGTACTGCGGGCCGCAGCGGCGGCGCGGCTCGGTGCCGATGACGAAGGTGCGAGTGCGTATGACGGGGCAGGTCTCGGCAGCGATGAGGTTGGTCGTCGGGTCTATGTCGAGCGTTACGGTGCCTGAGAGCCGCGACGAGCCGTCCGCGCGGGGCGCTTCCCTCCCCTCGCCCTCGCCGCGCTGGCGGCCCTGCGGCGTGGCCTCGGGCAGCGGAGGCACTTCGAGCGCGTCGGGCGTCGGCAGGGGGATTTCGTCCGTGGGGGCTTCCAGCTCGTCGCCGGTAAGCTCGCCGTCGGCCGAGGGGTCTGCCGACGTGGTCGGCGCCGTGCCTCGGACGAAAAGCTCAGGCCGCTTCGACGTCGAGTCGGAGACGGGAAGGAGGCCCGTGCGCGTGTCAACCTCGACCTGCTCGACTTCCGCCGGCATCTGCCAGTCGCCGCCCCACTCGGGGTGGAGCGCGAGCGCGGCCGTCATGAAGTCTGTCCAGATGGGGAGGGCGGAGTCGCCGCCCGTCATGCCAAGGTCTGAGTTGTCGTCGAAGCCGACATAGACGACGCAGACGATGTTGGGCGTGTAGCCTGCGAACCAGCCGTCGCGCGAGGTGCCGGTCTTGCCCGCCACGTTCGCCTTTAGGCCGCGCGCGCGCACCTTAGCCGCCGTGCCGCGGTTCACCACGTCCTTCATCATCGAGGTCATTATGTACGCGATCTCGGGGCGCATGACCTCACTCTTCTGCGCCGTGGGCGCGGCGATGGTCGTCCCCCGGCCCGTCGTGACGCGGTTGATGGCGACGGGAGTGGCGCGCGTCCCCTCGCGCGCGAATGCCGTGTAGGCCGAGGCGACCTGCAAAGGCGTCGCCTCGTTCGTGCCGAGCGCGTGCGCGAGGTAGTTGCGCTTCGGTTTAGGCAGGCCCGCCTTCGTCGCGAGGTTCATCACGCGGCCTATGGTGACCTCCTGCGCGATCTCGACGGTGACGACGTTGAGGCTGCGTGCTAGCGCGTCGCGGACGGTGACGGGCGCGCGCGAGTACTGCTCGCCGAAGTTGCCGGGCGAGTATTCTTGGTCGCCGGCCTGGAAGGTCTTCGGCTCGTCCATGTAGGTCGTCGCGGCCGTGATGACGCGTGGGATGGGGTCGTAGGCCGTGTTCAGAGCCGTCGCATAGACGAAGGGCTTGAAGACGGAGCCGGGCTGGCGCATCGCGTCGGTCGCGCGGTTGAGTTGGCTCTTCTCGTAGTCGCGCCCGCCGACCATCGCGACTATCTCGCCCGTGTCGGCCCTCAAGGCGACGAGCGCGGCCTGGAGCGTCCCCGGCGGGAAGCGCTTGGCCTGCACGCGATCCAGGGCGGCCAACTGCTTGACGACCGCCGCGTAGGCTGCGCGCTGCAAGTCCATGTCAATGGTCGTGTAGATGCGCAGGCGGTCGGCGGCCGAGGTGTCGGCGAGCAGTTCGGAGAGCTGCTGCTGCGCGTAGTCAACGAAGTACGGTGCCTCGGACACGTCTATCCGACCGCGGGCGGGAGCGACCTTCAGCTCCGTAGCCATCGCGCGCGCGGCCTCGACCTCGGAGACGGCGCCGACGGCCGCCATGTCCTTCAAGACCTGGTTGCGGCGCTCGAAGGCGACCTCTGGGTGGCGGTATGGGTTGTAGCGGTTCGGGCTGCGTATGAGGCCGGCGAGCAGGGCGGCCTCGGGCAGCGTGAGCGCGGTTATGTCCTTGTTGAAGTACGCCTCGCTCGCCTCGCCGAAGCCCTTGATGGAGAAGCCCGCGCGCTGGCCGAGGTATGCCTCGTTGCAGTAGAGCGCGAAAATCTCCTCCTTCGTCAGGCGCGTCTCTACGATTAGAGACATGTAGGCTTCGGCAGCCTTCCGCCTGTAAGAGTACTCGGGCGAGAGGAAGAGGTTCTTAACGAGCTGCTGCGTGATTGAGGAGCCGCCCTGGCGCGCGATGGGCGAGTTCGGGTCTGTGTCGTAGCGGCGGACGGCCGCGCGAATGATGCCGCGGAAGTTTATGCCGTGGTGCTCGAAGAAGGTTCGGTCTTCGGTGACGGTGATTGCCTTGACGAGGTGCGGGGGCAGGTCGCGGAAGCCGACGACCTTTCGGCGCTCGCGCTGCGACCCCGAGACGGAGCTTATCAGCTCGGGCTCGAGCCAGACGCCCTGCTGGCGCGCGCCGCCCGAGTCGAGGTCTGTGATGGAGGCGACCGATTTCCCGCCGCGCTCGAACTGCACGCGCACGTGCGGGAACTGCCGCCGCTCGTCTATGAGCGAGTCCTTGCTGGGCTCGATCTCGACGGCCGCGCCCTGCACCGAGAAGCGGCCGCGCGAGTTGTCGGCCTGCTGCGTCTTCTCGACGTAGCCTGCGCGCTTGAGTCGCGCCACGAGGTCTTCAATCGAGATGGCCTCGCCCTGCCGCAGATGCTTCGGGGCCGAGTAGAGGCCGGCGCTTCGCGTGAAGACCTCGCCGCGCAGCAGCCGGTCAATGCGCTGCGAGAAGGAGTAGTAGTAATAGACGAGCACGCCGACGACGAAGGTCGTGAGGATTATGACGGGGACGACCGTGGCCGGGCGTATGAGACGCCTGCGCCAGCGCCGCCAGAAGCCCTCGGGCGGCTCCTCGTACTTGACGACCCGCGCACCGCGCCGGCCCTTCGAGGCCGGCGGCACGTAGCCTTTGGGTGGATGACGCAGAGCCATCGAAGTGATAGTAAATGGTAAACAGCAAATGGTAAATGGGAAAAGAAAGCGCTGCTTCCCGTTCAACATTTACCGGGTCTGACACTCAGCGCCGGTTCGGCCAACTCGGCGCCCCCGAAGCCCCGGCGCACGTTTGATGCCGCCGCCGCAGGTCGCGGTTCAATGTTCCCGCCCTAAGCGAATCTTTACTGCTTCTTTTTGTGCCTTCGTGCCTTTGTGGTAAGTTCCCCTTACAGGGTTTGAAGGACGTGAAGCGCCAGGAATTTCAGCGTGAGGGCATCAGGCGAGTCGTCGTGCGCGGCGCGAACTGGGTGGGCGACGCCGTGATGACGGTGCCTGCCCTGCGGGAGCTTCGCCGCCTGCTGCCCGGCGCGCACGTCACGCTCGCCACTCGCCCGTGGGCCGCCGGTCTCTTCGAGGGCGCGAGCTTCGTTGACGAGATAATGCCCGTCGAGGACGGGGCGCGCTCTTTCGTCAGGTCGGTTCGCGGGTGGCGGCGGGGTCGCTTCGACATGGCCGTGCTCTTCCCCAACGCCTTCGCACCCGCGCTCACAGCCTTCGCCGCGCGCGTCCCCCTTCGCGTCGGCCACGCGACCGACGGCCGCAGCGCGCTTCTCACGCACCCTGTCGCAGTCCCCGCGTGGCACGGCGAGCGCCACGAAGTCTTTTATTACCTCAACGTCGTCGCCGAAGTCGGCCGCATGCTCGGCGAGCAGGGCGGGCATGACTTCCCGCCGCGGCCCGATACGTCGCTCAAAGTCTCCGCCGCGCGAAGGCGCGAAGCGCTCGAATTCCTAGGCGAGCGGGGCGTTAGGCTCGACCGCCCCGTGGTCGCCCTCTGCCCGGGCTCTACCAACAGCCGCGCGAAGCGCTGGCCCGCAGAGCGCTTCGCAGCCCTCGCCGACATGCTCGCGGATGAGGCCGGCGCCGAAGTCGTACTCGTCGGCGCGCGCGAAGAAGTTGAAATCTCCCGTGAGGTCGCCTCGCTGGCGAGCAGCAGGCCCGCGGTGCTCACGGGCGAGACTGACCTGGCGCGCTCGGTCGCCGTGCTGAGCGTCGCAGACCTGCTGGTGACGAACGACACGGGCCCTGCGCACATCGCGGCCGCGCTCGGCCGCCCCGTCGTCGTCGTCTTCGGCCCGACCAACCCTCTGACGACGCGCCCCTACTCTGACTCGGCCGTCGTCGTCCGGCGCCCGCCAGAGTGCGCGCCCTGCATGCTGCGCGACTGCCCGATTGACCACCGCTGCATGACGGCCGTCTCGGCGCGCGAAGTCTTCGAGAGGTCGGCGGAGGCGCTCGCCGCACGCCGCGCGGCGGAGGCGGTCGGATGACGGAGCCGCTACGCGCCGTCTTCATAGACCGCGACGGGACGATCTCCGAAGAGGTCGGCTACGTCAACCACGTCTCGCGCTACCGCGTCTTCCCCTTCGCGGCCGAAGCCGTGAGGGCGCTGAACGAAGC
>DASPKR010000205.1:0-4075 GCA_035627975.1 Pyrinomonadaceae bacterium
CGGGCTGCGCGAGACGGTCTTCTGCTCGATGGAGATAGCGGGGGAGAGTCCGTCAACCGAGTCCACGTCCGGGCGTTCGAGCTGGTCTAAAAACTGGCGCGCGTAGGCCGACAAAGACTCGACGTAGAGGCGCTGCCCCTCGGCGTAGATCGTGTCGAAGGCGAGCGACGATTTGCCCGAGCCCGAAAGTCCCGTGATGACCGTCAGGCGGTCGCGCGGAATCTCGACGCTGATGTCCTTCAGGTTGTGCTGGCGCGCCCCGCGCACCGTGATGCGGTCTATTGCCATTGCCTGAAATCGCCCGCGGCCGCTACAGTGAGCCTCGCCGGGCCCCGCGGAAACGAGGATTGTAAACCACGCGCGCGGGGCCGGCAACCGACCGAAGATAAGGAACGCCGCAGCGGAGCAGGTAAAAAAGCAGGGCGGCAAGCAATAGGGCGGGAGCCCGGCGGAAGGCTCACTTGCGGGCGACCACCCACGTGACGACGGGCCAGCGAGCGTCGTTCATGGTGGCGAGCAGGTTCAGCGGGTGGAGCCTCGAAAGCGGCACCGGGTCGAAGCTCAGGCCCAGCCAGTCCAGTAGGGGGACGAACTGGTTGCCCCACCCGCCGACCTCTACGACCTCCGAGAAGTTGCGGCACAGGAAGGCGAGCCCCTCCGGGGTGAAGCGCCAGAGGTCTCCCATCATCCCGCCATCGTTGTGTATGGGGTAGATGAGGCAGCTCGTGTGAACGGCGACGCCGCCCGTCTTGAGCACCCGCCGCGTCTCCTCGACGGCCAGGAACGGGTCGCCCTCGACGTGCTCAATCACCTGGTCGGAGACCACGCAGTCGAACGACTCGTCCGGGAACGGCAGGCTGCGCAGGTCGTACTCGGGGAAGTTCGCGGGGAAAACGTCCTTGAGCCCCAGAAGGGCGCACAGCCGCTCCGACCCGCTCACGGAGAGTGTCCTCCCGTCCGCGGCCACGGGGGCCTTCGTCAACTCGCGGTACATCGTGAAGCGCGAGAGGTGCGGCCCCCGCCGCATGCCGAGCATCGTGAGCCGCACGGCCCTCTGAGCCGTGGCGCGGACGATGCGTGAAGGGATGGAGCGTTCGCTCATGGCGGGCGTCGTCTCACGAAAGGACAGAGGGAGTATAGCCCGTACGTCAAGCGGCCGGGCGTTGTCTTGACACCCCGCGAGCGCGGCTCCTAAACTTCGCTCCGAAGTCAGCAACCGACGACAGGCCGTAAAGATTCTCAGGCGGGCCGCAAGGGGGAGGCGCGTGAATCTTCCGAACGCACTGACGCTGTCGCGCATCTTCGTCGTGCCGCTGCTGGTCGCCGTGCTGCTGACGCCCTTCGCGGAAGACTGGTTCGGCGTGCAGCGCCACGTCCTCGGCGTCTCGCTCTTCCTCGCCGCCGCGTTCACCGACTACCTCGACGGCCACATCGCGCGCAGCCGCAGCCAGGTCTCCCGGCTCGGCATACTCCTAGACCCCATCGCCGACAAGCTGCTCATCTCGGCCGCGCTCATCTCGCTCGTCGAGAACCGTCTCGCGCCCGCGTGGGCCGTCGTCATCATCGTCGGGCGCGAGTTCGCCGTCTCAGGCCTGCGCTCCGTGGCCGCGGCCGACGGGCTCGTCATAGCCGCTTCGCGCTGGGGCAAGTTCAAGATGATGTCGCAGGTGACGGCCGTGGCCTTCCTGATAGCCTCCAGCGTGAGGGGCGAGCCACCCGTAGCCAACTTCGGCCACGCCTTCCCGGCCGTGATGTTCTGGTCTGTGCCGGAGTTGCGGACGGCCGTGCGCCACCTCTTTTCGAGCAACGCCCCGACGGCGACCGACTGGCAGGTGCTCCTCTACACGGCTGGCCGCGCGATGCTCTGGGTCGTGGTGCTTTCGGCCTGCTACTCGATGTTCGAATACTTCCGGGGCTTCTACCAGACGGTTTATACGCGCCCCGCGACCGACGGCGCCATCGAGTCGCCCGCCGTCTCGCCGGAAGTCAAAAAAGCCTCGGCGGGCTGAGACAAGAGTCAAACGGCGAGCGGTCAGCTTCCGGCATTATCTTTAGCCGGAAGCTGACCGCTGATTGCTGACTGCTTATTGCCTCCTAAGCTACTGCACCTCGACGTGGTCGCCCGTGTGAATCTCCTGCAGGACGCGCGTGACGACGGCCGTGGCCGTGCGCCCCTCGACGCGGGTGATGACGAGCTCGCCCACGACCTTGCGCGGCACGTTGGGCCTGCGGCGCTTTACCTCGGGCGTCTTGACGGTCTCGCCGCCGGGGCTGCCGTCCACGTCCTTGACGCGCTGGGCCTGGTTCGAGAACTTGCCGCCGCGCTTGGAGTCGCTCTGGTAGTCGTCGCGCGCGTTGTTCGCCATCTCGTCGCCGTACTTGACAAGCACGGCGTGATTCTCCGGCCGGAAGACCGTCAGGTAATCGCCCACGCGGACGTTGTCCTCCGCGCCCAGGTCAACGAAGACGACATCGTCAGGCCCGACCATCTCTCGCCCGTCGCGCGCAAGCACGATGCGGCCCGCCTGCCTGCCCGTGGGCTCTGCGAAGGCGTCGAGGTTGCGGTCGGCGCGCGCGGACGGCGCCGCCCGGCGCGTCGCGGGGCGGAGCAGGTCGCCGAACAGCAGGTTGTCGCACGACTGCACGACCTCGGCCACCGAGACCGCTTCGCGCACGCGCACGACCCGCACGCGCCCGACCTCCTGCGTATAGACGCCGAGCGAGCCGCCCTTCCGAGTGAACTTAGTCGAGAACTGGCCGCGCGGGCGCACGACCGAGAACTCCTGGCCGGCCGCAACTCCCTGCCGCGAGCCCGTGCTCACGAAGACCAGGTCGCCCTGCCCGAAGACGCGCCGCTCCCGCTCCTCCGTGCCGCCCACTATCTCGGGCGAGTCGGCCGGCGGCGTCTGTTCGATGAAGCCGGCGCAGGTCATCTGGGTCTCGCGCGCCGCCGGGCCGGGGCTGCGCTCCGAAGAAGAGGGGAGGGCTGCGGCGCGCTGCTGAGGCTGAGCGGCCGAGGCGCTCTCAACAGTCTGGGCGCTTGCCGTCGTGGCTCCCGCGGCGCAGAATAGGAGCGAAAAAGCGAGAATTTTGCGGGTCGTGAGCGATCTTGTGCTACGCACGGGGAATCTCCTTGTCGGGGTGTGGCATCTAACGCGTTCCTGGCCGGGACAATCGCGGGGTGTCTCTGAGTCTGGAGGCTTTTTGCGGGGCAGTCGGCGGAGGCTCGGGGCGGCTGTGGTCGGGCCGCGTTTCGCCCGCCTGCGGGCATTAATCATCCTACTGTCTGGCGCGCCGGGACGTCAATAAAATTGTTCAACAACCGTTCAAATTGGCGGGCCGCAGCGCCCGCCCGTTGGCGGCTTGCGTTTTGGCGAAGGTGTTGTTAGTATTCGCGTTTTGCCGGAAGCCGCGGATTGCTTACCGTAGTTCGCCGGTGTAGCTCAGTTGGTAGAGCAGCGGTTTTGTAAACCGCGGGTCGGGGGTTCGAGTCCCTTCACCGGCTCTGTCCTGGTTTGAAAAGCTCGCAGGGGTGGTCGAGTGGTTAATGGCACCGGGCTGTAAACCCGGCGGGTTCACACCCTACGTAGGTTCGAATCCTACCCCCTGCACCAGTAAGCGAAGAGGCTAGAGGTCAGAGGTCAGAGGTCAGTAGAAGCAATCCTTATTTACTGACCTCTGACCTCTGACCTCTGACCTCTAACAATTGGGCGGGAGTAGCTCAGTTGGTAGAGCATCAGCCTTCCAAGCTGAGGGTCGCGAGTTCGAGCCTCGTCTCCCGCTCCAAAGTCTGGCAGACGGTTAGAGCGCCCGCGTAGCTCAGGGGTAGAGCGCCTCCTTGGTAAGGAGGAGGTCATGAGTTCAAATCTCATCGCGGGCTCCACTTAAACTTTAGGCGTAAACGAAAACTTTACTCGAAGAGGCTATCGCGATTATGGCGAAAGAGAAGTTCGACAGGTCGAAGCCGCACGTCAACATCGGCACCATCGGGCACGTCGACCACGGGAAGACCACTTTGACGGCCGCCATAACGAAGGTCTTGTCGAAGCACAACCCCCGCATACAGTTCCGCGCC
>DASPKR010000206.1:0-2252 GCA_035627975.1 Pyrinomonadaceae bacterium
GCCCATCGGGCGCTTCGGCGGGGCGCTGGCCGGCGTGACTGCGGCCGAGCTGGGCGCCGTGGCCGCGGCCGAGAGCTTGAGGCGCGCCGGGCTCGAGCCGGGCGAGGTTCAGGACGTCGTGTGGGCGTGCGCGCGCCAGGCAGGCGGCGGGCCGAACGTCGGGCGGCAGATAGCCTACCGCGCTGGCGTCCCCGAGACCGTGCCGGCCTCGACCATCAATCAGGCGTGCGGCTCCGGCCTGAAGGCCATCGTCGTCGCCGCCGAGCAGATAATGCTCGGGCGCGCGGGCGCCGTGCTCGCGGGCGGGGTGGAGAGCATGTCGCGCGTGCCTTACTACGCGGAGGGCGCGCGCTGGGGCATGCGCATGGGCAACGCCGAGCTTGTGGACGGCATGTACCGTGACGGCTTCCTCGACCCGCTCTCCGGCCTTGTGATGGGAGAGACGGCCGAGAACCTCGCGCGCCGCTACGAAATCTCGCGCGAGGAGCAGGACGAGTACGCGCTGCGCTCGCAGCAGCGAGCCGCCGCCGCAATAGATGGAGGGCGCTTCGACGACGAGATAACGCCCGTCGAAGTTAAGGGGCGCAAGGGCGAGACGACTCACTTCTCGCGCGACGAGCACCCGCGCGCAGGCACGAACATCGAGAGCCTTCGCAAGCTCCCGCCCGTCTTCTCGAAGGACGGCACGGTGACGGCCGGGAACTCTTCGGGGATAACTGACGGCGCTGCGGCCGTCGTCGTCATCGGCGAGGAGGCTCTGAAGGCGGCCGGCGGGCGCGTCAGGCCGCTCGCGCGCATAGTTGACTACGAGTTCGCGGGCGTCGCCCCCGAGATAATGGGCATAGGCCCCGTCCCGGCCGTCCGCCGACTGCTCGAACGCCGGAAGCTGACTCTCGACGGCATTGATCTCGTCGAGCTCAACGAAGCCTTCGCCGCGCAGGTCATAGCCTGCGACCGCGAGCTGGGCTTCGATGCCTCTCGACTAAACGTCAACGGCGGCGCAATTGCGCTCGGACACCCCATAGGTTGCACGGGCGTGAGGATCACGACGACGCTGCTGCATGAGATGCAAAAGCGCTCGTCGCGCCTAGGCCTCGCTACCCTTTGCGTGAGCGGTGGGCTCGGCGTCGCGCTCTTGGTCGAGCGGGTTTGAAGTTTCTACCGCCATCGCGCGGGCGCGACCTCGAAGTCGTAGGTCTCGCCGTGCGAGAGGTACTTGACCCTGTCGGCGAAGCCGGCGGCCTCGACGGCGCGCTTGAAGTCTTCGAGCGGCGACTTGAAGACGTCGTAGTCGTTGTAGTGTATGGGAATCAGCTCGCGCGGGTTGATGATGCGTATGGCCTCGACGCCCTGCTCGGCGTCCATCGTGAGCAGCACGCCCATGATGCGCGTCCCGCCGAGGTGGAAGAGCGCGAGGTCAATCTCCGGGTAGCGGCGCGGAATCTCTTCGAGGTCTTCGTGCACGAGCGTGTCGCCCGTGATGTAGAGCCGAAGCGCCGTGCGCCCCTCTGACGGGCGGAACTCGAGCATGCTGCCCATCACGGGCGGCAGGAAGAAGTCAACGCCCGCCGGCCCGTGCTTGCCCGGCATCGAAGTGACCGTCACGCCCGCCCCGCCCTTCTCGACCGTAATAGAGTCCCATGTGCCCAGCGCCGTCGGCGCGGTGAAGCCTTTGTCTTTAAGCTCCGAGGCGGCGTGCTCGGTCGTGATGATGGGGAGGTCTTTGCGCAGCCGCTCTTCTGCGACGCGGTCGAAGTGGTCGCCGTGGTAGTGCGATAGCACGCAGAAGTCAACGGGCGGGAGCTGGTCAATGTCGAGCGCGGGGCTCGTCAGTCGCTCGGAAGTGAGCCCGTAGCCGAGGTGGACGTGGTCGCCCGCGTGCAGGAAGTTCGGGTCTGTCAGGATGGTGAAGCCGGCGTAGCGTAGTATCACGGTCGCGGTGCCGACGAAGAAAATCGAGCCCTTCGAGAAGTCCGGGGCGGCGCCCCCGCCCGACTCTAGGCGTAGCTGCGCGGAGTTCGGCATTCAGGAATCACCCTTGCTCGCTGGCGTTCGTCTTGCCGGCAATTATAGGCGCGCCCCGCCCGAGCGCCTGTCCTATTTCATACACAAAGCAGTCGCGCGGCCGTTGCCTTCGCGGCGCGCCCGCACGTATCATCGGCGCGCCTCGCCGCCCTCGCTTTCCCCAACCTCACGCGAAGGAGGATTAAGAGATGAACGCACGACAGCTTCAGAGGCGGAAAGAGATAACA
>DASPKR010000207.1:0-2902 GCA_035627975.1 Pyrinomonadaceae bacterium
AGTTGACGTGGACGACGTGCATGTCGCGGAGCGGCTCGGCCTTAGCGAGTATCCGCTCGACGGCCTCCGCCCCGACGAACTGTTCGTAGTCCTCGACAGTAATCCTGTGTTGTTCCATAAAGGCCCGGCCCGGATGGCCCCCGCCCGTCTGACTGTCGTTTATCGGTTCGGGAGGGATTATACCCGCCACGGCCGCCGGGCGCCCTCTCCGGGCGCGCGTAAAAAAATCTAATCGGGCGGCTGGCCGGCGGCGGCGCTCGGCGCTAACATACTCGCGGCCCGACTTCGGGCCGGCGCACCTCCGTTTCAACGAAGCCGATGACAATCAGACTTCTTATCGGGACAGCGTTGCTCGTCGCCGCTGCGGCGGCGGCGGCCGGCTGCGGCGGCGAAGGCCGTGTCGAGCCGTCTAACTCTCACGCGCCGCCGACGGCGGCGCAGGCGCTCGTGTTGAAGGAAGTGGCCTCGCCCGCGGGCCCGGACAGCCGCGAGCCGGAGCTGACCGTGTCGGCGGGCGGGCGCGTCATACTGAGCTGGGTCGAGAAGGTCGGCGATAAGAGGTACGCGCTCCGCTTCGCCGCGCTCGATGAAGGCGGCGCGTGGGGCGAGCCGCGCGTGGTCGCGGAGGGCGAGAACTGGTTCGTCAACTGGGCCGACTTCCCCTCAGTCATAGAGCTTTCGGACGGCTCGCTCGCCGCCCACTGGCTCGTCAGGAGCGGCCCCGGCACTTACGCCTACGACGTGAACGTCTCGCGCTCAAGCGACGGCGGGAAGACCTGGGGCAGCGCCGTCGTCCCGCACACCGACGGCACGCAGACCGAGCATGGCTTCGTCTCCCTCATCCCGCTCGCGGACGGCCGCCTCGGCGCCGTGTGGGTGGACGGGCGCGAGACGAAGGATTTGAAGGGCGGCCACGAGGAGGAGGAAGCGCCGCTCCCCGCCAACATGCAGCTCCGCTACGCCGCCATAGACGCCGACGGGAAACTATCGGACGAGGCCGTGCTCGACGGGCGCGTCTGCGAGTGCTGTCAGACCTCGGCGGCGCTCACGTCGGAAGGCCCGCTGGTCGCCTACCGCGACCGCTCCGAGAGCGAGGTGCGCGACATATATTTCGTGCGGCGGCAGCAGGGCGCCTGGAGCGGGCCGCGCGCAGTCCACGCGGACGACTGGCGGATTCAAGGGTGCCCGGTCAACGGGCCTTCGGTCGCGGCCGACGGGCGGCGCGCGGCGCTCGCCTGGTACACGGAGGAGGGCGACTCGCCGAGCGTGAAGGTGGCCTTCTCACTGGACGCGGGCGCGAGCTTCGGTGCGCCCGTGCGCGTTGACGACGGCGACGCCATGGGGAGGGTTGATGTCGTGTTGCTGGCCGACGGCTCTGCGCTAGTATGCTGGATGGCGGGCGGGGCGGAAGGGGGCGCGAACAAGGTTCGCCGCGTCTCGGCGGACGGCTCGCTCGGCCCCGTCGCCGTCATCGCGCGCACGGACGCCTCGCGCGCGAGCGGCTTCCCGCGCATGGCTCGCGCCGGGGGGACGGTGCACTTCGCCTGGACGCAGTTCGGCAAGCCCTCGCAGGTTAAGACGGCCACGGCCGACGTGAGCGCCTTCAAGTGAATTTGGAGGAATCAGTCCACGCGCAGCGTCACCTTGTTGCTCTCGACGCCGCGGACGGTGACGGAGACGCTCACGTCTCCGGCCCCGGAGAGCTCGTCGGGGAGGCGCACCGTCACCTGCGAAAGCCATGTCAGGTTCTTCGCGCGGCCGACGCTTTCGACCGGCAGGTCGAAGACGCGCTGCTGCGAGCCTACGGCGCGCGCCGTGACGAAAGCCTCTTCGCCGGGCGCGTCGAGCCGGACGCCCGCGACCAAGAGCGTGACGCGCGTGCGCCCGTCGGCGCTGAGATTGTGCGTGGCGGGGGTCTCTACGGCGAAGGGCTCGGGCGTCAGGCCGACCGACTCGAACGCGGCGGCGCGCCCCGTCGCGCCGTAGGTGAGCAGCAGCGGCCCGGGCGGCTCGTTGCCGGCGCGCCGCTGGCCGTACGTGAGGTTGTCCAAGACGGCGGGCGGGGTCGGCTCGGGCTCGGTGAGCGTGACGGCCAGCCACGCCATAGGGGCCTCGGATACGAAGCCGACGAAGTTCGAGCCGTCCCCCTGAGCCATAAACGCCTTCTCCCCCGCGGAGGTCATGACCTCCATCGGCCGCGAGAACTGGTCGAGGCCCACGGCCGTCGTCCCCGGCGGGAGCTCGACGCGGAGGTATGTAATCTCGGGAACGCCCTGGGCGATCAGCGCCTTGCTCTGCGCGCCCTGCCACGTGCCGACGGTGACCGAGAACCCCGTGTTGAAGAAGTGAAGGCCGTCTATGGTGTCGCCGCGCCAGTAGTCGAACCGGCCGACCGACTCGAAGTCCAGGGTGTGCAGATTCTGTGAGGCCGCCTCGAAGGAGGCGCGGTCGCGGAAGACCGCCGCGCCGGCGCTCGGCGCCGAGAAGAGGCAGAGCACTGACAGAGAGACGACCGACAGAGCGAGTTCCACCGCGAGGGGCATAGCTACCGACCTCCTTTGTGGCGGGAAGTTTATGCTGCCCGGCGCTCCGCCGCAAGATTTTCTTCGCGTGACCGCCGACGCGGGCGCCTTCGGTTAAGCCGGGACCGAGCCCCGCGCGCTCTCTCAACCGGCAGCGATTTCCCACAACCGGAGGGGGAAATCGCGCATCCGAGTTTCCCTCGCGCGGCGGAATTTGGCATAATGCCGGCCGGCGTGGCCTTACTTTGTAACAAGCCCGGTGGATAGTCTTTAACGGCGGCAGTCTTTCTCCGATGGTTAAACGGCTCACGGCGATATTCCTCCTGCTGGCGCTCGGCGCCGGCGTTGCCTCCGGCGCGCCGCTGCACGCCGGGGCGGAG
>DASPKR010000208.1:0-3051 GCA_035627975.1 Pyrinomonadaceae bacterium
CCGGCCCGGAGGTCGAGCGGCTGATGCTCGCGCAGCCGGCTGTCAACCTCGAAGTGCGCGACGACGAGGGCGTGCTCGGAGTCGAGTTCCCCGAGGGCGTTGACGAGCTTTGCTTCCGCGAGGCCGGCTTCATCAACGACCCCGAGCGCCTCAAGCTCCTCTTCCGGCTCTTCGCCGCCGTGCTCGACCGCCTCCGCCGTATGGGCTCCGCCTGTGAGGGTACGCCCGGCCTCTCCCTCTGAAATGAAAAACGCCGGGCGCTCCCACCCGGCGCTGACACTCTAAAGTTACAAGCGCGAGACGGGGATCGAACCCGCAACCCTCGGCTTGGGAAGCCGATGCTCTACCATTGAGATACTCGCGCGCTCGGACGCGTAGGAAAGATACTTAAGGTTCGCGCCCGGTGTCAAACAGGCCGCCGGTCGGGCTCCGGGAGGGCGGAGACGAGGCGGGCGATGTCCTCTTCGTCGTTGAAGAAGTGGGTGGAGGCGCGGAAGCCTTCGGGCTTGACGGTGACGGCGACGCCGCTGCGCGACAGGTGCCTGACGACGCGGGCGGGCTCTGCCGCTTCGACGAGAGTCTCGGCCGAGCGCGACCCCTCGCGCGCGAGCGGCGAGAGAACTTTCCAGCCGGCGGCCGTGAGGCTCTCCGTGAGTCGGCGGTTCAGGGCGAGCGCGCGGCTTTCCACCGACTCGGCTCCGACTTCGAGCAGGTATCGGGCGGCCTCGCCGAGCGCGAAAATGCCCGCGAAGTGAGGGCAGCCTGTCTCGGCGCGCGCGGCGGCGTCGGCTCTCAGTCGGTAAGAGTCGTTGCGCATGTCGAAGGGGTCTTCGACGCTCATCCAGCTAATCGCCCTCGGCTTCGTGCGCGCGAGGAGCCCGCGCGAGAGATAGACGAAGCCGGAGCCGTAGCCGGCGAGCACCCACTTGTGGCCCGTCGCGCATAGCGCGTCCACGCCCATGCGCTTCACGTCAATGGGCAGCACGCCCGCCGACTGGCTCGCGTTCAGGACGAAGACGTGCCGCCCCTTGTTCGCGCCTATCTCCTCGACGGGCATGCGGAAGCCGTTCGAGTATTGGACGTGGCTCAAGGACAGGACGGCCGTCTCGGCGCCCGCCGCGCGCAGCACGTCCTCCGCGTGAACCTCGCCGTCGCGCGCCTTCACCATCTGCACGCTCAGGCCGCGGTGCATCCACGGGATCGTCGAGACCGGGAACTCCAGCTCGCACGAGACGACGCGGCCGATTGATTCGAGCGCGTCGGCGATGAGGTTCATGCCCGTTGACGTGTTCGTCGTGAAGGCTATCTCGTCGGGCTCAGCGTTGATGAGCCGGGCGACGCCCTCGCGCGCACGCTCGCGCCTCGCGAGCCAGGCGTCCCAGGCGCGGTCGCCCGACTCGGCCGCCTCGCGGTAATACTCGCCTGCCGCTTCGAGCACGCGCGAAGAGACAGGCCCCGCGCCGGCGCTGTTCAGGTAGGCCATGCGCCGCGTCACGGGGAAGTCGGCCCGAAGCCGACGCCAGTCAGGCTCTGTGCTCCCGCCCAAACTCTCAACCTCTGCTTGACGCTCGCGGGCGCGCGGACTATCTTCGCACCCGTCCGGACTTTATCTTTAAGCCTTCAAAACGGAGCAGCCCGATTGATGCAGACTTCCGCGGCCGCGCCCGCGTGGGCCATACCCGACCACCTTGAAGAGCGCGAAGGGCGCCTCTTCGTCGGCGGCGCGGACGCGTGCGCGCTAGCGCGCGAGCACGGCTCGCCACTGTTCGTCTTCTCCGAGCCGCGCATACGCTCTAACGTCGCGAGGCTCAGGGCCGCGGCCGAGCGCGCCGCGCGCCCCGTCCGCTTCTTCTACGCCTCGAAGGCGAACTCGCTGATGGGCGTCCTCGCGGCCGTGCGCGATGCCGGCATAGACTGCGAGGTCAACAGCGGCGGCGAGCTATTCAAGGCCCTGCGCGCCGGGTTCCGCCCCGAACAGATAATCTTCAACGGCACCAGCAAGACCGAGGCGGAGGTTGACGAGGCCATCGCCGCCGGCATCTACTCAATCAACGTTGACTCGCTCTACGAGATCGAGCTGATTGAAGCACGCGCGCGGCTGCTCGGCAAGCGGGCGCGCGTGGCGCTCCGGCTCGTCCCCGAGATAGGCACGCGCTCTCACCTCGGCCTTCAGACCGCGCTGCTCACGTCGAAGTTCGGCATCACCTCCGCGGAAGTCCCCGAGGCTTTCCGCCGCGCCCTGCGCCACCCGGAGCTTCTGCACGTCTGCGGAATACACATACACGTCGGCTCGCAGACGCCGGACGTTGAGCCCTTCGCCGCCGCCTTCAAAACGATGTGGGAGCACCTGAAGGCCGTGCATCAGGAGACGGGCCACGCGCTCGAACACATCAACGTCGGCGGCGGCATCCCCGTCAACTACCTGCGCGACCGCACGCAGGCCGACGAGTTGCCGGAGGGCGAGCGCGACATGCTCGGCGCAGAGCTTGAGCCCTCGGACGTGCTCTCGGCCGCGCTGCGCGCCGCGCGCGACTCGGCCCGCGACGCGGAGGCCGAGCACCTGCTCGAACGCCTCACGGTCCTTCTGGAGCCCGGCCGCAGCGTCATCGCCGACGCGGGAGTGCTGCTGACGCGGGTGCGCAACATCAAGCGGCGCCCCGAGACCGGCGACGTGTGGCTCTTGACCGACGCCGGCTTCAACCTGCTGCTATCGATGACGACTTACAAGTGGTACTACCAAGTCGTCTCGGCCACGCGCGCCGACGCCGCGCCCGACTCTCAATACAAGATTGCCGGCCCCTTGTGCGACTCGGGCGACGTGTATTTCGACATCGAGCGCGAAGGGCGCCTGCCCGACTACCGACGCCTCCCCGCCGACGTGCGGCCCGGCGAGCTGCTCGCGCTGCTCAACACCGGCGCCTACACCATCGCGCAGATGTTCCCCTACAACGGCCGCCCGCTGCCCGCCGTCGTCATGGCGCGCGAAGGCGGCGGCGTGGAACTGATCCGCCGCCGCGACACCTACGAAGACCTGCTCCACAACGAGATTTA
>DASPKR010000209.1:0-6556 GCA_035627975.1 Pyrinomonadaceae bacterium
TTCTAAGCAGCCGCGCCGACCGCTCGCACTTTTCAAGAGCCCTCAAATGACAGTCCCCGGAAATACCATCGAACAACTGCGCGCGAAACTTTCGGGCGGCGGCGCAAGCCCCGCCTCCGTCACCGCGAGCGCACTCGACGCCGCCGAGAGCTTAAACCCCGCGCTCAACTCCTTCTTACAGATAGACCGCGAGGGCGCCGCGCGCCGCGCCGACGAGCTGGCGTCGGAGCCCTCCGAGGGGCGGCCGCTCTACGGCGTCCCCGTCGCCGTCAAGGACAACATATGCGTGCGCGGGATGCAGGCCACCTGCGGCTCGCGCATACTCGCCGGCTACCGCCCGCCCTACGACGCGACCGTGACCGAGCGGCTGCTCGACGCCGGGGCCGTCATCATAGGCAAGACCAACTGCGACGAGTTCGCGATGGGCTCGTCGAACGAGAACTCGGCCTTCGGCCCCGTTCGCAACCCGTGGGGCACGGAGCGCGTCCCCGGAGGCTCTTCGGGCGGGTCTGCGGCGGCCGTCGCGTCGAGAGTCGTGCCGGTCTCACTGGGCTCGGAGACGGGCGGTTCCGTGCGGCAGCCGGCGAGCCTGTGCGGCATCGTCGGAGTCAAGCCGACCTACGGCCGGGTGTCGCGCTACGGGCTCGTCGCCTTCGGCTCTTCGCTAGACCAGGTGAGCGTCTTCGGCCTCACCGTGCGCGACGCGGCGCTCGTGCTCGGCGCGATTGCGGGCCGCGACGCGCGCGACTCGACGACCGCGGACGTTCCCGTCCCCGACTACGCAGCGGCCCTTACGGGCGACGCGGCCGGCGCGCGTATCGGCGTCCCACGCGCTCTCTTCGGCGAGGGGCTCGACGCGGGCGTGCGCGAGCGAGTCGAGGCGGCGATTGAGGCTTACAGGCGTTTGGGCGCCGAGATAGTGGACGTGGAACTCCCGCACGCGCGATACAGCATCGCCGTCTATTACATCATCGCTACCGCGGAGGCTTCCTCGAACCTCGCGCGCTTCGACGGCGTGCGCTACGGCCACCGCACGGAGTCGCCGCAAGACCTCCGGCAGATGTACCGGCGCACGCGCGAGGAGGGCTTCGGCGCCGAGGTCAAGCGCCGAATCATGCTCGGCACCTACGTCCTCTCCTCCGGCTACTACGACGCCTACTACCTGAAGGCGCAGAAGGTTCGCACGCTCATACGCCGCGACTTCCTCCGAGCCTTCGAGACGTGCGACGCCATACTGACGCCCACGTCGCCGACGCCCGCCTTCCGCCTCGGCGAGAAGACCGACGACCCGCTCGCCATGTACCTGTCAGACATCTACACCTGCATGGCTAACCTCGCGGGCGTACCCGGCATAAGCGTCCCGTGCGGGCTCTCCGAAGGGCTGCCCGTCGGCTTCCAACTCATGGGCCGCCACTGGGGCGAGCCCGACCTGTTCCGCCTCGCTCACGCCTACGAGCAGGCCCACCCGCTCACGGAGCGCCCTGCCGTGATGGCCGCCGCGCCGTAGAGCTTCAGTTAAAGGCTTCACGCCCGACCCACGGCCTCAAGCTGCGTGGGCAACGCTGAAGCCGCGGCGCGCGAGTCGCGGCCGTCCGCGGGAGTTTTTTATGAAGAACACCCCCTTAGCGCACGCCCTCATCCTCATATTTCTTCTTCTGCTGCTGAGCCCGCTCCCTTTCCCCTCGCGCGCGCAGGAGAGGCAGATAACCGTCCAAGGCCCGCGCGAGGGGCGGCGCGTCGCGCTCGTCATCGGCAATAGCGCCTACGCGTTCGCGCCGCTGAAGAACCCGGCCAACGACGCGCGCGACGTGGCGCAGGCCCTGCGCGAACTCGGGTTCGAGGTGACGCACAAGGAGAATTTGAGCCAGAAGGAGATGAAGCGCGCCGTGCGCGATTTCGGCGGCGCGATACGCGGCGGCGTGGGGCTTTTCTACTACGCGGGCCATGGCGTGCAGGTGAAGGGCGTCAACTACCTCGTCCCCGTGGGCGCCGAGATCGCCAGCGAGGAGGAGGTCGAGTACGAGTGCGTGGATATCGGCTTCGTGCTGGCGCAGATGGAGAGCGCCGCCAACGGCATGAACCTTGTCATCCTCGACGCGTGCAGGAACAACCCCTTCGCGCGAAGCTTCCGCTCCGTCTCGCGCGGGCTGGCGCTGATGGACGCCCCGGCGGGGACGCTGATCGCCTACGCCACCGCCCCCGGCTCTATCGCCAGCGACGGCGACGGGCGCAACGGGATTTACACCCAGGAGCTTTTGAAGTTCATGCGCGTGCCGAACCTGAGTGTGGAGGAGTTCTTCAAACAGGTCAGAATCTCCGTCAGGGGCATCACGCAGGGCAAGCAGACGCCTTGGGAATCGTCCTCGCTCATCGGCAGCTTCTACTTCAACCGCACGGGCGCGGCCGCGCCGACCTCGGCGGCCTCCGCCCCGGAGCTCGAAGCGCCCGCGGGCGTCCCGCGGCCCCCCGCGCCCGTCAAGAAGGCCGCGCAAGGGCGTGCCGCCGTGCGGCATTTCGTCATGGAGTTGGATTCGTGCAAAAGGTCGGGTGCGGACGTGACGTGCCACCTGATGGTGACGAACGAGTCCGAGGAGAGCCGCCAGCTCACGCTCTGCCACTCTGACCACCGCGCGACGCGCAGGGGGATGGACGCGTCGAAGGCCGTGGACACAGTCGGCAACGACTACAGAGTGATGGAATCTCAAATCGGGACGAAGAAGTTCAGGAACGCTTACTACAACCAAGCAGTCCTCGCGCCGGGGGTGGGCATGAAGCTGCTGCTGAAGTTTGAGAACGTCGCCGACGAGAGCGCTGCTTTCTCGCTGCTGCGCGTGGCGATCTACGGCGACTCGACCGGCGTCGTCGCTCTGTACTACGCCGACTTCAGGGACGTGCCCATCGAAAGATGACGCCGCCTCTCTCGCTGCCGGCGGCGAAAGTTTTTTGACGCCCGCGGCGTATCTTTTTTTGCCCTCCGCGGTAATCACACGACAGCAAGGCCAATTTTGAAGGGGGGCGGGCCCGCGGGCGGCCCGGCCGAGATGACCGACGAAGAACTCCTGCGGATGGCCGCGCGCGGCGACGAGTCGGCCTTCCTCACCCTCTACGAGCGGCACAAGGGGGCGGTCTTCCGCTTCGCCTTCCGCATGCTCGGGTCGGCGGCGCTGGCCGAGGAGGTCACGCACGACTGCTTCGTGGGTCTCGTGCGCGCGCCCGCGCGCTTCGATGCTTCGCGGGCGGCGCTCCGAACGTACCTCTACGCCGCCGCGCGCAACCTCGCCTGCAAGCACTTCCGAAGGCGCGGGACAGAGTTCCCCTTTGAGGAGGCCGACGACGCGCTCCCGGCCGACGAATCCGAAGGGCCTCTGCGCAAGCTCCTCGACGCGGAGCTGGCATCGGAAGTGAGGCGCGCCGTCTCACAACTTCCGCCCTTACAGCGCGAGGTCGTCGTGCTCGTCGAGTACGAGGAGTTGACGCTGGCGGAGGCGGCGGCCGTCGTGGGCGCCGACGTGGGCGCCGTCAAGTCGCGCCTGCACCGCGCGCGCCAGTCGCTCAGGCGCTCGCTCTCCTTCTACATAAAACGCAACGGCGGGGCGGTCTCCGCGTGAAAGGCTCTGTGCGATGAGTGACGAGAAGAGGCAGACGAGACTTTTGCCGTTCCGCCGGCGGCGCGCGGGCGTCGCGCGCGGCGGCGCTGCCGCGGCGGACGGCCGGGCGAGGGACGAAGGCGCCGACGCCGAGTTGACCGCGCTGCTCCGCGCGTGGGAGGCGCCCGCTCCGCGCGACGAGGCGCGCGCCCGACTGCTCGCCGACTTCCGCTCGCGCCCTGCGCGCCAAAGCCTCTGGAAGCGGTTTCTCACAGCGAGCGTGGCCGTCCCCGTCCCCGTCGCGGCGTGCGCGTGCGCCGCGCTGGTCGCGCTCACGGCCTTGTCCCTCGCCGCGCGCGTGGCGGCCCCCTCGGCGGAGGGGGCATCGGGCGCGGCGGCCCGGCCCCCGCAAGAGGTTCGGGTCGTCGAAGTCCCCGTGCCGTTCGAGAGGGTCGTCACGCGCTACGCGCAGGCCGCGCGGAAGGAAGAGCCGGGGGCGCGGCGCGCGGCGCGCACGTCGCCGCGGAGGCCGAAGGCGGAGGGCGCCGGGAGCGGGCGCGACGCAGAGACCAGCTACTTCACGCGCGTTGACATGGCGGAGTTCGAGCCCGCCGACGACATGAAGATGAGGATAATCAAGAGGGGAAAGTCAGATGAGGATTAGGAGCGCACTTCTCTTGCTCGCCGCCTTCTGCTTGTTGACAGCGTCGCCGCAGGCACGCGCGGCCGACTCGGCGCAGGAGAACAGGTCGCAGTTGATAGTGCCGCTCAAGAGCGGCACCTTCGTCACCTTCACGACGGAGGCGGCGCCCGCCGGCTCGCCCGAAGTCTCGCTGAGCTTCATAGAGTCCGAGGACAAGCCGAACCTCATCCACCGCGTCTTCGTGGACAAGGCGAACGAGCTCTTCTTCGGCTACGAGCTGCTGGTCGAGCCCGTGGCGCCGGGCGCGCGCCAGTTCCGCGTCTCCGTGCGCCCCTTGAGCGCGGAGTACCTACAGGCCCTTCGCGCGCGGCCCGCGTTCCAGCGCCGCAAGCTCCACCCGAGCTACAACGACTCGGCCTTCTCGACCGCCCCGCAGACGGTCGGCGACGGCGACACCTTCGCGCTCGACGTGCTTCAGAGCACGCGCACCGGCGCGAAGATCGTTGACGTGATAACGGTCTCGCTCTCAGACCCGCGCCTACAGGAGCCGCCCGCGAGCGCCACGCCTGCGCGCGACTACACGCTCGAAGACGTTTACCTGCACGTGACCGACCACAAGCTGCTTATCAACGGCGAGCCCGTCTTCCGCGGCGCGGGCGGCGGCTGCGCCGGGCCGCTCGTCTGGTTCTCGCTGCGCGAGCGCGGCCGCTTCATCTTCTCGCTCGTGCCGCGCGCCGGCTACGACTTCCAGAAGGTCGGCCGCGTCGAGCACAACAAGATTTCGCTCACTTGGGGCGGCGACCGCTACGAGTGGGTTTCGAGCGCGCCCGTCGTAGGCATCGGCGGCAACTGGAACCTTTGGGTGCTGCACGACCCCGACTACAGCTTCGGCCTCTTCGACCAGGCCGAAGCCCGCAAGGGCGGGGCGGAGAGTTTTGACGAGTCGCTGCGCAAGTCGGCGCGGAGGGCCAGGAGCCGCGCGGGTTTCGGCGTCATACCTGAACAGCCCGAACAGTCGAAGCCCGCGCGGCAGCCCGACCGCGTCAACGTCATCATCGGCGCCGCCAACACGATGGAGAGCCTGCTGCCTAAGAAGCAATAGTCACAGCCGCACAGGAGACGCTCACATGAAGAGAAACGCGCTGTTCAGGCGGGCGGCGCTCGCCGCCCTCGTGCCCGTGCTGTGCGCCGCCGCGCGGGCGCAGGAGAGCGGGGCGCCGAAGGTCGAGGTCGGGGCGCAGTATTCTTCGCTCTCGATAACGCTGCCGGGCAGGTTCTCGACGGGGACGGACAACGCCGCGGGGGTGGGCGCCCGCGTCACCTTCAACGTGACCAACTATCTGGCGCTCGAAGCCGAGGGCAACTTCTACCCCACCCGCACGGTGCTCACGTTCGCGTCGGGCGGGCGGGCGGAGCAGTTGCAGGCCGGCGTCAAGGTCGGGAAGCGCATGGAGCGCTGGGGGCTCTTCGCCAAGGCGCGGCCCGGCTTCGTAAGCTTCGACGAGACGCTCAGGCCCGTCGCGGTCGAGCTCGTTGACTCGGGCGGCATGACTTTCCCGATTCTCAGGTTCGAGCGCGAGCGCAAGACGCACTTCTCGGTGGACGTGGGCGGCGTGCTCGAGTTCTACCCGTCTCGCAGCATGGTCGTCCGATTCGACGCGGGCGACACAATAATCCGCTACGGGCGCCACGACGTGCCGCTGCCCTTCATACTCGAGCCCGGCGCGCCCTTCCAGCCCGTGGGGCAGGAGGAGGCGCAGGTCAAGCACAACTTCCAGTTCACGGCGGGGGTGGCCTACCGCTTCGGCGGGGACGACGGCGAGGAGTTGGAGGCGCCCTCGGAGCCTGGCCGCGACCGAGTGCGCCGCTTCGAGGTTGGCGCGCAGTTCTCCTCCCTGCTCCTTAACCTGCCCGACTCCGACTCCATCTTCTTCGGCTCGTTCGGCCCCGACACGGAGCCCGAGGTGGGCTTCGGCGGCAGGCTCACCTTTAACTTGAGCGACAGCGTCGCCGTCGAGGCCGAAGGCAACCTCTACACGCGCGAGAGTTTCCCCGCCACTTCGGTCGGCGGCTTCCCGGCGCAGCTACAGGCGGGCGTGAAGGCGGGCCGCCGATGGGAGCGCTGGGGGCTCTTCGCGAAGGCGCGCCCCGGCCTCGTCTCCTTCAGCCGCGTGCGCCAGCTAGTCTCCACACAGCAGTTCACCTTCGAGGGCCGCGAGTTCACGCTCGGGACGTTCGAGGACAGGAGGAAGAACTACTTCTCGATGGACGTGGGCGCCGTCGTAGAGTTCTACCACTCGCGCCGCTTCTTCTCGCGCTTCGACGC
>DASPKR010000210.1:0-16404 GCA_035627975.1 Pyrinomonadaceae bacterium
ATCGGCTCCTCGATGAGGTAGGCCTGGCGGGCACCGGCGCTCAGGCAGGCCTCCTCGACCGCCCGCTTCTCGACCCCCGTCACGCCCGAGGGGACGCAGACCACCACGCGGGGGTGCGCCCAGCGGTTCTGGTGCACCTTCTGGATGAAGTGGCGCAGCATCTCCTCGGTGACGTCGAAGTCGGCGATGACGCCGTCCTTCAGCGGCCGGATCGCGGAGATCGTGCCGGGCGTGCGGCCGAGCATGCGCTTGGCCTCGATACCGACGGCATGGACCTCGCCGGTGCGCGAGTCGATCGCCACCACCGACGGCTCCGACAGGACGATGCCGCGGCCGCGGACGTAGACCAGGGTGTTGGCGGTCCCGAGGTCCACGGCCATGTCACGGCCACCGAAGCCGGTGAGGTACGAGAAGAAGCCCATGCGGAGGAGCGAGCGGGCGCAGGTGGTGGAGCCGAGCCGCGCCGGGCGGCCAGTGTATCGAAGGGTCCGGCCACTGAAATGGGGCGCTCAGCGCCTCGAGAGCAGCTGTTTCAGGCGCTCCAGCGGGAGCCCGACGACGTTCAGGTAGTCGCCCTCGATCCGCTCCACGAGCCGCCTTCCCGCGGCCTGGATGGCGTAGCCGCCGGCGCGTCCCTCCCACTCGCCGGTGGCGACGTACGCGGCCAGCGCGGCGTCGTCGGAGGCCTTGAACGTCACCCGCGTACTCTCCACGGCGGTGACGAGGACCTCGCCGTGGCGAGCGAGCGCGATCGCGCCGATCACCTCGTGGGTGCGGCCGTTGAGGGCGCCGAGGTAGGCGCGCGCCTGCTCGGCGTCGGCCGGCTTGCCGTAGATCCTGCCGTCGAGCGCGACGACGGTGTCGGCGCCGAGCACCAGCTCGGCGGGTCCGGGGATGGGTGGGCGCGAGAAGAGCGCCGTCGCCTTGCGCCGGGCGTTGCGCTCCGCCACGGCTGCGGGGTCGCCCGCGGTCTCCTCCTCCACGTCGGCCGGACGGACCTCGAACGGGATGCCGGCCTCGACGACGGCCGCCTCGTCATACGCGGCGAGCGCCGCCCTGCGGGGGGTGTGGGCGTCCGGCGCGCGGAGCGCCCGCACGGCCGCTTCGTGCGCTCCTTCAGCCTGCCCGACACGGTTGACCGCCAAGGCGTCTCGGCCGACTACAAGGACGGAGTGCTCCTGCTACACCTTCCCAAGCGCGACGAGCAGAAGGCCCGCCGCCTCAAGATCGAGGTCAAATGAAGGGGCGGGCCGCGTGCCGCGTTTGAGAGTTTGCGAGCGCGGGGTGTAAGCTCTCCCTTAAGAGATAGAGCAACCACTCCACCCGCGGTTCACGGTTAACGCTTATGTTGTCTTTCCGAAGGGGGAAGAAGAAGCAAGGTATGGCAGACAAGGAGACGGCCGACAAGGATTGGCCGGAGGAGCTGGGCGCAGAGCAGCAGCCGCCCACGAAGATTCCCGTCAACGACCGCAGGCGCGTCAGGCTCGACGCCGAAGCCGACGCTTCGGCTGGCGGCGCCGAAACGGAAGAGGGCGCGGGGCCGAGCCTGAAGCCGACTTACGTCGAAGAGCTTGAGGCGCGGGCGCGCGCCGCCGAGCAGAAGGTCTCGGACGTGCAGGCGCGCTTCGAGCAGGTGCGCTCGGAGCTTCGGCGCGAGACGGACGAGGTCAGGCAGCGGCTCGCGCGCACCTCCGAAGAGCGCGTCGCGCGCGAGAAGGCGGCCTTCATAACGGCGCTGCTGCCCGTGCTCGACAACCTCACGCGCGCAGTCGAGGCCGCGGAGGGCGGCGGCACGAAGGAGTCTCTTCTCGACGGCCTGCGCGGCACCATCAGCGGCTTCGAGGCCGTGCTCGCGCAGGGCGGCGCCGAGCCCATCGAAGCCGCCGGGCAGCCCTTCGACCCCGAGCTTCACGAGGCCGTGGACACGACGGAAGTCGAGCCCGAGCGCGACGGCGCGGTGACGGCGCAGTACAGCCGCGGCTACCGCCTCGGCGGCCAGCTCCTTCGCCCCGCGCGCGTCCAGGTCGGCCGCGCAAAGAGCGAGAGCAAGGGCGCGGGCGAGTAAAAAGTTTTTCGTAATCATTCACGACAGACGAGGAGATAAAAGTGGCAGCCAAGGATTTGAAGTTCAGGGAAGAGGCGCGTTCGGCGATGCTCAAGGGCGTGAACACTCTGGCGAACGCCGTGCGCGTCACGCTCGGCCCCAAAGGCAGGAACGTCGTGCTCGGCAAGAAGTTCGGCTCGCCCGTCATCACCAAAGACGGCGTGACGGTCGCCAAAGAGATAGAGCTTAAAGACAAGTACGAGAACATGGGCGCGCAGATGGTGCGCGAGGTGGCGACGAAGACGAACGACATCGCGGGCGACGGCACCACCACGGCCACTGTGCTCGCGCAGGCCATCTTCCGCGACGGCGTCAAGAACGTGACGGCCGGCGCCAACCCCATGCAGCTACAGCGCGGCATACAGCTCGGCGTCGAGGCGGCGGTCGAGGAGCTGGAGCGACTGTCGAAGAAGATCAAGGGCAAGGACGACCTCGCCAACGTCGCCGCCGTCTCTGCCAACAACGACCGCGAGATAGGCGAGCTCATATCCGAGGCGATGGAGCGCGTAGGCAAGGACGGCGTCGTCACCGTCGAGGAGTCGAAGACCTTGCAGACCGAGCTCGACCTCGTAGAGGGCATGCAGTTCGACCGCGGGTATCTGAGCCCCTACTTCGTCACCAACGCCGACCGCATGGAGGCCGTGCTCGAAGAGCCGCTCATCCTCATCCACGAGAAGAAGATCGCCGCCATGCGCGACCTTCTGCCGCTGCTCGAGCAGGTGGCGGGGCAGGGCCGACAGCTCCTCATCATCGCCGAGGACGTCGAGGGCGACGCGCTCGCCACTCTGGTCGTCAACCGCCTGCGCGGGACCGTGAAGGTCTGCGCCGTCAAGGCCCCCGCCTTCGGCGACCGCCGCAAGGCCATACTCGAAGACATCGCCACGCTCACGGGCGGGCGCGTCATCACCGAAGACCTCGGCATCAAGCTCGAGTCGGTGACGATAGAAGACCTCGGCCGCGCCAAGCGCGTCATCGTTGACAAGGACAACACGACCATCGTCGAGGGCGCCGGCAGCCGCCGCAGCATAGAGGGGCGCGTCGCGACCATACGCCGCCAGATAGAGGAGGCCACCTCGGACTACGACCGCGAGAAGTTGCAGGAGCGCCTCGCCAAGCTCGCGGGCGGCGTCGCCGTCATACGCGTCGGCGCGGCCACGGAGACCGAGATGAAGGAGAAGAAGATGCGCGTCGAGGACGCCGTCAACGCCACGCGCGCCGCCGCGCAGGAGGGCATCGTCCCCGGCGGCGGGGTCGCGCTCGTGCGCGCCGCGAAGGCTCTGGACGAGGTGGAGGCCGACGGCGACGTGCGCACGGGCGTGCGGCTTTTGCGGCGCGCGATGGAGGAGCCGCTTCGCCGCATAGCGGAGAACGCCGGCAAGGACGGCGCCATCGTCATCGGCAAGGTCGAGGAGTCGAAGGGCGCGAAGGGGTACAACGCCGCCACCGGCGAGTTCGAAGACCTCGTCGCCGCGGGCATAATTGACCCGACGAAGGTCGTCCGCACGGCGTTGCAAAACGCTGCATCCATAGCGGGGCTGCTGCTAACAACTGATGCAGCCGTCACGGACGCGCCCGAGCCGAAGAGGGCCGCGGCGCCGCCCATGCCCGGCGGGGAAGACTACGACTTCTAAAAAAAGAGGCTCGGGACTTGGGGGCCGGAGACTCGCGGGGGAATTTTTTACAAACCCCGAGCCTCCGGCCCCTTAGTCTCTCCGGTGGCTCTAAAATTGCAGCGCGCCGGATGTGTTATAGTTCAGTGTGCCCTGAAGCGCGACGAGCGCTCCTCGCTACGGCGTACCGGGCTAGCGCGCAAGGCATCTAAACGGAGGCCCTACGGCGGGCAAGTATGGCGAAATTGTTTCGCCGCCGAGCCGAGGAAGTTGAACGCCCGCCGCGTGAGTGTTAAGAGGCTGAAGTTGACGAGCCGGGCGGCCCGCCAATTCGGACGGGCCGCCCGGCGGTGCTAAGGAAAACCGTAATGATAGATCTCGGAACTTACAAAGACCGTTTCGCGGAGAGCGGCCAGCGCGTGCTCGAGCACGCAGTGCAGGAGTCGCGCCGCCGCGACCAGAATTACATAGCAGTCGAGCACATCCTGAACGGCCTCGCCGTCGAGGAGGCCGACCTTTTCAACTCGACGATGCGCGACCTCTCGCTCGACCCGCGCTCGGTCAAAGTCCTGATCGAGAAGCGGCTCGAGAACTCGCGCTACCAGAACGTGCACAAGGGCGTGCGCATCGCGCCCGAGACCATAGAGCTCTTCAAGAAGGCTATGGAGCGCGCCCGCGCGCAGGGGCGCAAGACCATCGAGGCCACAGACCTCTTCATGGCGCTCTCGCAGACCGAGGACAGCGCGATGATGACGGTGCTCCGCAACCTCGGCGCCAACCCCGAGTCCGTCATGGAGAACGTCCGGGCGCGCGTCCGCACGCGCGAGCAGCAGGAGGAGGAGTACAAGAAGAAGTTCGAGCTCCCGCCCTACCTCAAGCACTTCGGCGTGTCGCTCAACCGCCTCGCCCGCGCCGACAAGCTGCCGCCCACCATCGGCCGCGAGCAGGAAATCCAGCAGATGATAGAAATCCTCTGCCACCGCGAGCGCGCCAACTCGCCCATGCTCGTCGGCGAGCCGGGGGTGGGCAAGACCGCCGTGGTCGAGGGGCTGGCCCGGCTCATCGAGCTCGAGCCCGAGAAGGTTCCGGCGCGGCTGCGCGGCACGCACGTCGTTCAGTTGCAGATGGGCGGGCTCGTGGCCGGCACGATGCTGCGCGGCATGTTTGAGGAGCGCATCAAGGGCATCATTGACGAGGTGAAGGAGCGCGACAACCTGATCCTCTTCATTGACGAGGCGCACACGATCATCGGCGCCGGCGCCGCGCTCGGCACCAGCTCCGACGCCGCCAACATGTTCAAGACCGCCCTCGCCCGCGGCGAGATGCGCATCATCGGCGCGACGACCATCACCGAGTACAAGGAGTACATCGGCGAGGACGAGGCCCTCGCCCGCCGCTTCCGTCTCGTCAAAGTCGCCGAGCCTTCGATTGCCGAGACGCGCGAAATCCTGTTCGGCCTCCGCCCGAGGCTCGAGCGCAACTACTCCGTCACCATCTCCGACGACGCCATCAACACCGCTCTTGAGATGGCGCCGAAGTACATCCGAAACCTCCACCTGCCCGACAAGGCCATCGGCTGGCTCGACACCGCCGCGGTCAAGGTCGAGATAAACGAGCCCGACACGCTCGTGGTGCGCCCCGAGCACATCATTGACGTTATCTCGCAGGAGTCGCGCATCCCGCGCGACATGATCTACCGCGACACGAACGACCGCTTCTCCTCGATGGATGAGGAGTTGGGCCGCCGCGTCATCGGGCAGAAGGACGCCATACGCGCCGTCGCGCAGCGCCTGCGCCTGAACAAGGGGCCGCTCAAGGAGAACCACTACAAGCCGGACGGCGTGCTCCTCTTCCTCGGGCCGACGGGCGTCGGCAAGACCGAGCTCGCGAAGGCCGTCGCCGAGTTCATGTTCGGCGACGAGGAGAAGATGGTGCGCATTGACATGTCGGAGTACCAGGACGGCACCATCGGCATCGAGAAGCTGATAGGCATGCCGCGCGGCATAGTCGGCTCCGAGCGCGGCGGCGTCCTGACCGAGCAGCTACGCGAGAACCCGTACACGGTGCTCCTCCTCGACGAGGTCGAGAAGGCGAGCCCGACTCTGATGAACCTCTTCCTGCAAGCCTTCGACGAGGGGTGGCTCACGGACGGGCGCGGGAAGAAGGTCTATCTCTCGGACGCAATCGTGATCATGACCTCGAACCTCGGCTCCGAGAACTTCAAGAAGTACGAGAAGCCCTTCGGCTTCGGCACGAAGACGCTCGGAGACGTGAAGGCCATCAAGGGCGACGTGCTGAAGGCGGCCGAGCAGCGCTTCTCGCCCGAGTTCCGCAACCGCATCGACGAGATAGTCGTCTTCTCGCCCCTGACGATGGATGAGGTGCGCGAGATAGCCAAGCTCTACGTCGGCAAGCTCTGCCGCCAGATGGAGCACCAGGGCAAGGACTGCCACGTAACGCAGGCCGCGCTCGACCTGCTCACCGAGAAGGGCTACAGCCCGGCCTACGGCGCGCGCTTCCTCAAGCGCCACATTGACGAGAAGGTGAAGCTGCCTATCACGGCGATGTGGAAGGAGGGAGAGCGCTTCACGGCCGACGTGGAGGACGGCGAGGTCGTCGTCCGAGCCTTCTGAAAAAGCTGGGCGGACAACCCCGGGGCCGGCTAGACGGCATCAAAAGTAGCGTGAGGGCTTCAGCGAGATTTTGTTGAAGCCCTCACGCTTTGTGCGCCCGGCCCGTTTGCGTCTCCGGCCCCCGTTTCTATATAAATTCCGCTATGAGAAATACGCTGTTCAAGATTTTCGCGCTCGGCGCCGCGCTCGCCGCGGCGCCGCTCGTGCTTCTGTCAGCGCCCGCGCTCGCCGGTCAGCAAAAGGCCGCGGCCCCGGCCGCGAAGGTTGACGAGAAGGCCGAAGCCATCATCAAGCGCGCGATTGACGCAGTGGGCGGCCCCGCGTACCTGGGGGCGCGCACGCAGGTCTCTCGCGGCTTCTACACGCCCTTCCGCGACGGCGCGCAGGGGCTCCCCATACGCTTCGACGACTACATCGTCTTCCCCGACCGCGAACGCACGGAGTTCAGGGGCTCGGGCGTCCGCAACGTGCAGACGAACACGGGCGAGACGGGCTGGCTCTTCGAGGGGCAGTCCCGGAAGCTCACGGACGTGACGCCCGAACAGGCGGAGAACTTCCGCGTCTCCCTGCGGACGAGCATAGACAACGCGCTGCGCGGCTGGTGGCGCGCCGAGGGCGCCTCGCTCGCCTACGTGGGGCGGCGAGAGGCGGGGCTGGCTAAGCGCAACGAGGTGGTGAAAATCTCCTACCCGGACGGCTTCGAGGTCGAGTTCGAGTTCGACGCCAAAGACGCCCTGCCCAACAAGGCTCGCTTCAAGAGGAAGAACAAGGAGGGCGAGATGGTAGAGGAGGAGTTCCGCTTCGCGCAGTACCTGCCGGCTGGCGCCGCGCGCCTGCCCTTCGTCGTGGATCACTACGAGGCCGGCGCGCAGACGAGCCGCGTGAACTACGAGGCGATAGACCTGAACCGCGAAGTCCCCGCCTCGTTCTTCGAGAAGCCGACCGACATCAAGGCGTTCCTCAAGTCGCTCAAGTGATTCGGCCGCCCGCCAGAACGGTTAACTCTTCGCCCATGCCGACCGTCTGTTCGAGCGCGGGCGCCCCGGCGCCGGCCGCGACGCGACTCCCGCAGAAGGGGCAGAAGACGAGCGGCTCGGTGAACGTTGTGGAGAGGCTGCCGGCCTGAAGGCTGCCGAGTTTGTAGATGGGCGCGCCGTCCTCGCCGAAGCCGAGGAAGAAGGTCGAGTCGAGCTGCGCGTCGGGCGCGGCGCGGAAGGCTTCGACCAGTCGGCGGCAGCAGACGGAGAAGTCGTAAGGCCGCATTACCGTTCCCTCCCCGCCTTCAGCGCCCGAGAATCTTCCCCAGGAGCCCGACGAAAGCCCCGCCGCCTTCGGCGGCCGCGCGCACGGCCCGCGCTCGCTCGCGCGCCTCGCGCGCCTGCGCCCTTAGCTCGTAGAACTCCTCGTCCGTCATCGTCTGGAAAGTGACCTCGCCTATGTCCTCCACGGTCGCATCGGCCGTGCAGGTCGCGTACACGCGAGCGCCGGTCGGCACCGACTCGCGCCCCTCGGCTATGCGGAAGTCCCTCTCCCTCTGCCCCGTCGCGTAAACTAGCTGCATTTTCCCTTCCCCCAAAACTTCGATTTTCCTGATGTCGAGGCCCGTCAATCTGTAACGCGGAAATATTACCGGATCGGCATCACACGGCCGCTACCTATGTAGGTAGCGGCGTGGGGCGGCGAGGCCGGGTTGCGCTTTTACTTGACGAGCCCGTCGCGCAGGGCCTTTGCGACGGCCTCGGACTTGGAGTGAACCTGTAGCTTCTCGTAAATCTTCTTGAGGTGGAAGGAGACCGTGTTGACCGAGACGTTAAGCTCGAAGGCAGCCGTCTTGTAGTTGTGGCCCTCGACGAGGAGCCTGAGCAGCCGGGTCTCGTGCGGGGTGAGGTCGTAGTCGGCGCGGCGCGGCGGGCGGAAGTCGCGGAAGAGCGCGATGACGCGGCGCGCGACCTCGGGCGACATGGGCGCCCCGCCGCCGACGGCCTCGCGCAGGCTCTCGACGAGCTTGGCGGGCGGCGTCTTCTTCAGAAGGTAGCCGGTCGCGCCGGCGCAGAGGGCGTCGAAGACGCGCTCGTCGTCGTCATAGACGGAGAGAATGAGCACGGTTAGCCCCGGGTGGCGCTCCTTGAGCACGCGCGTCCCCTCTATGCCGCTCATGCCGGGCAGGCCGATGTCCGTGAGCACAAGGTCGGGCAGGTCGCGCGCGATTGCCGGCAGCGCCTCCTCCACCGAGCCGTAGCGGCCCGTGCAACTAAAGCCCTCGGTCAGGTCAATCAGGGTCGCGAGCCCCTCGCGTATCTCACGCAGGTCTTCGATGATGGCGACCTTGACGACGCTTGCGCCCGCCTGCGACTGTTCTCTCATCACGCCCTCGGCCAGAGCCTGTGACTGCATCACTTTCTTTGCCCCCTTTCGGCGCGCGTCTGCGGACGGCGCGGGGGGCAGAATAACGGGCGGCGCGCGCCGCCGTCACCACCTACCTGCGTAGCAACTTTCTGAGCGAGGGCAGCCGGCGCCGACGCTTTACCTTGACGGGGACGCTGAGCGTGACGGTCGTGCCGCGGCCCGGCCCGCTGGCGACCTCGTAGGAGCCGCCGAGCCTCTCGGCGCGGCGCCGCATGCTGTCGAGCCCGTGGCCGCCCATCGTCGCCGCGGGCGCGCCGCCGCCGCCGTTCCCTTCCGCCGGGGGGCGGGCGTCGAAGCCGCGGCCGTTGTCATAGACCGTCACGCGCAGGCGGTTGCCGACGAGCCGGAAGTCAATCTCGGCCTCGTCGCAGCCCGAGTGCTTCGCGAGGTTGTTGACCGTCTCCTTGAATATCAGATAGACCTCGCGCCGCAGATCCGCGCCGACGGTCACGTCGCGCGCGGCGTCGGGCGCGCGGAACTTAAGTCTTATGTCGCGCGCGCTCAGGAGGTCGCTGGCGAATAGCCGCATGCGCTGCGCGAGGTCGCCGAGGCGGTCGCGCTTCGGGTTGATGGCCCAGACGATGTCGCTCATCGAGTCAACCATCTCGCGCGACGTTCCCGCGATGGTCGCCAGAGGCTCGCGCACGACCGAGTCGCCGTCGCCGCCGACGCGGCGGCTCACGACCTCGCTAAGTATCGCTATCTGCGAGAGGCTCGCGCCGATGTCGTCGTGCAGGTCGGTGGCGATGCGCGTGCGCACGCGCTCCAATTCCAGCAGGCGGCGCACGCGGTAGCGGTCGGCCGCGTAGATGGCGGCGCCGGCGGCGAGCGCGGCGAGCGCGACGAACCACCAGCGGCGCCAGACGGGCGGCGGCAGCCGGAGGGAGACCGAAGCGGGCCGCGCGCTCACGGCGCCGTCGGAGCTTACGGCGCGCACCAGCAGGCGGTAGCTGCCCGGCGCGAGGCTGGCCGTGACGGTGCGCTGCTCCGTAGGCTCGCTCCAGTCTCGGCCCGCGCCCTCGATCAGGTACTGGTAGCGAAGCTCCTCGCCGGCCGAGAAGCTCAGCCCGAAGAAGTCAACCTGAATCTGCCCCCGCCCCGTCGGGAGCGTGAGTTCCGGCACGTCCTGCTCGCCAAGCTCCGAGACGGGCTGCGCCACCCCGCCGACGCGGAGGCCGCTGATGAGGACGGAGGGCGGCGGGTGCGGCTCGTCGGGCGCTGGCAGGAGGCGCGACAGGCCCTCGCGCGTCCCGAACCAGAGCGCCCCGTCGGCGCCCGCGTGCGCGACCATGACCTCGCTCTTGATGAGGCCGTCGGCCGTGGTGAAGTGCTTGACGCGGCCCGTCGAGGGGTCGAGGCGGTCAACGCCGCGCGCCGTGCCGACGTATAACCGGCCGAACCCGTCTTCCGCGAAGCAGCGGAGGTTCTCGCTCGAAAGCTGCTGCCCCGGCGCCGCGGCGGGCTCCATGCGCGGCGACTCGGCCGCGGGGTCGTCAATGCGCAGGCCGCCCTGGCTCGAAGCGACCCAGAGCCTCCCCCTTCGGTCGAAGTAAAGGCCCTGACTTAAGCCGCCGAGGGCGCGCTCCGTGGCGGCGCCGCCGCCCGCGAGAGTCTCGAAGCGGCCGCCGCGCAGCCGCGCGAGCCCGCCGTTGTGCAGGCCCACCCAGAGGGAGCCCGGCGGCCCCTCGGCGAAGACGTTCGCCCAGTTGAAGGCAGGGACGCCGTCCGCTTCCGTGTAGCGTCGGAAGCTGTTCGTCGCGCGCTCCCAGCGCGTGAGAGTGACGGGCGGGTTGTAGGAGCCTACCCACACGTCGCCGCGCGCGTCCTCGAACAGCCGCGAGATGTTGTTGTCGGCGAGGCCGTCGCGCGTCGTATAGACGGCAACGGGCTCTGCGGTCGCAAGCTCTTCGAGACGCGAGACGCGCGGGAAGCGGTAGAGCCCCTCGCCCGTCGCCGCCCACCACTCGCCGCCGCCGTCGCGGATTATGTTCCAGCGGCCGGAGCTCGACTCGATTATCCGCCGCGGCAGGTTCAGGCGGACGGAGTTGAAGCGCTCGCCGTCGAGCCAACTCAGAGCCCAGCGGGAGCTTACGACGCACAGGCCCGCCTCGGGGCAGTCGAAGACGGATACGATGTCGGCGCTGCCCAGACCTTCGGCCTCGGCGTATGAGGCGAGCCCGCCGCGCGCGACCTTCAGCGCGCCGTCAGTGTAGGTTCCTACCCAGACATTGCCGTCGCGGTCTTCGGCCAGTGCGTTGACGCGCGCGCTCAGGCCGTGCCCGGCGGAGTAGTTGCGCAGGCGCCCGCCCTCGAAGACCGAGACGCCGCCGCCGCGCGTGCCGAGCCAGAGGCGCCCGTCGGAGAAGAGCGCGAGCGCGTGGACGTTGTTGTGCGCGAGCCCGTCCGCGGTCGTGTACCAGCGCGCCTCGCCGGGCGCCTCCGGCAGTCGCAGCCGCCCTCCCTCGTCAACGTTCGGCTCGCCGACCGCGATTCGCCAGAGCATCGGCCCGATGTTAGACGCCGCGGCCGGCTTGACGACGAGCAGGCCTGCCTGATGGGCGACCCACACGCGCCCCGCGCCGTCAACGAGCAAGTCCCAGACGTAGTCAGTCCCCTGCGTAGTGAACACGGGCTGGTGCGAGGTGCGCCCGTCCGGCAGGCGGCGAACGACGCCGCGGTTAGTCCCGACCCAGAGCGACCCCTCCACGCCCTCGACGACGCAGCCGACCTCGACGGCCGGCTCGGCCCGCGAGGGTATGCCGAGCGGGACGCGCTCGAAGCGGCTGGCGGCCCTCCCGCCTTCGAGCCGGAACAGCCCGCCCTGCGTCCCGGCCCAGACGTTGCCGGCCGCGTCCTCGTAGAGCGTCTGCACGATGTTCGACTGCGGCTCGTCGCCGACCTGATAAGACCTGAAGACGGCGCGCACTTCGTCGCCGGCACGCCCGTCGGCGCGCGCCTCCGCCACGAGGCGCGCGTTGGCCGCCGGGTCGAAGTGGGCAACGCCGCCGCTCGTAGCGACCCAGTAGGTGCCGTCACGGCGGCTTTCGAGCAGGTCACTCACGCGCGCCGACGGCAGCCCGTCGCGCACGCCGTAGTTGGTGAAGCGGTAGCCGTCGAAGCGCGACAGGCCGTCCGTCGTGCAGAACCAAAGGAACCCGCGCGAGTCCTGAACGATGCGCTCGACCTGGTCGTGCGCCAGCCCCTCGGCGATGGTGTAGGCCCTCACGGGCAGCCGCTCCGCGAGCGCGCCCGCGCGCAGGCAGATCATGAGGAGCGCGACCAGCGCCGCGCGCTTCGCCAGTGCGTCCGGGCTTTGGAGTTGTGTCGGCACGACTACGACGGGCGAAAGGAATTAGCGGGCAGCTTTACGACTTCCGGGACGGGCGGGAGTTTTGCACAGGTGGGCGCCGGAGGGGAAGGGCGGGCCGCCCGAGATTTAACACAGCGAGCGCAGAGAAGGATTTGAAATCTGCAATTCCAGATTTGAAATTTGTCTCAGCTCTTGCGCGCGGCGGCCTCTTCGGCGGCGCGCTCGGTGGCTGGGGCGGGGGGCGTCGCCGCGAGGCGCTCGGGCGCGGGCCTACCTGCCATGCGCGCGAAGAGGCTCTCGTACTGGTCAACGACGTGCTCCCAGTCGTAGCGCTCGCGCACGCGGGCCTGCGCGCGCTGGCGGTACTGACTGACGATTGCGCCGTCGCGCAGCACGCGCTGTAGCTTCGCGGCCAGGTCCTTCATGTCCGAGTAGTGCAGCCCGGCGTCGCCCACGGCCTCGACGTTCTCGGGCGTGGCGAGCGTCAGCACGCAGTTGCCGTAGCCCATCGCCTCTAGCAGAGCCGGGTGCGTGCCGCCGACCTCGGTGGCGTGGACGTAGCAGTAGGCGTTCTGCTGAAGGGCGCGGTAGGCGTCGCCGAAGACGAAGCCCGTGAAGATGATGCGGCGGTCGCGGCGCGCGAGCGAGCGCAGGCGGCTTATGTACTCGTGCGCGTAGGGCGCGTCGCCGACGACCAGCAGCTTGTGCGGCGTGCGCACCCGCCGGAACGCCTCGACCACCATCTCGGCGTTGTTCTCCGGCTCCAGGCGCGAGACGTAGAGCACGTAGCGGTTGGGCTCGACGCCCCACGTGCGCACGGCCGCGCGGTCGAGACGGCGCTCAACGTCCGCGCCGTAGGCGATCATCGTCGAGGGCGCGCCGTACTTCGTGAGGTAGTAGTCCTGTATGACGCGCGCGTCCGTCACCGTCTCGTTCGGGAGCCACACGGAGAGCCGCTCGGCCACGCGGTAGTAGTTCTTCCCCAGCCAGTTCCACTTGCGCCGCTTGTGCTCTAGGCCGTCAACGTTTATCGCGACGGGCGTGCCTGCCGCGCGCAAGACGGGCGCGAAGGGGGCGTTGGCGGCGTTGCAGATTAGCGCGGCGTCGTAGCGGCCGAAGGCGGCGAAGGCCGAGGAGAGGAAGGTGTGGACAACGGTGTCGAAGTACTTGTGGCGTATGGTGGGCAGGACTTTCAGGCGCACGCCCTTGTACTCGATCTGGCGGGGCGAGACGTAGTGCGCGCGGCAATAGACCGTCACGTCATGGCCGCGCGCGACGAGCCGCGTCGAGAGCTGCTCGGCGAAGGTCTCGAACCCGCCGTAGCTCGCCGGGACTCCCCGCGTCCCCAGGATAGCTATGCGCATCAAGCTCAGTGATGAGTGGTGGGTGGTGATTGACGGAAGAAGACCGGCTTCCTACTCGTCACTCGTCACTCATCCCCCATCACCCTCCTGTAGATCTGCAAAGTCATGCGGGCCGTTCCCCGCCAGTCGAACTGCCGCGAGCGGCTAAGGCCGCGGCGGCGCAAATCTTCTCTGAGCGCCGGGTCGTCTATGAGGCGGGCGACGGCGGCGGCTATGGCGTCGGGGTCGAGCGGGTCAACCGTCAGCGCGGCGTCGCCCACGACCTCGGGCAGGCTCGTGAGGTTGCCGGTGACGACGGGCGCGCCGCAGCTCATGGCTTCCAGCGGGGGCAGGCCGAACCCCTCGAAGTAGGAGGGGTAAACGAAGCAGAGCGCCCCCGTGTACAGTGCGGGCAAGTCGTCCTCTGATACGTAGCCGGTCAGCACCGTCGAGTCGCGCAGGCCCTCGGCCTCGACGGCCCTCAAGGTCTCTCCGTAGAGCCATGCGGGCTTGCCGGCTATCACCAGTTGCGGCAGATTACTCCTCCCCCGCTCGCGGCGCAAGCCCGCGTACGCGCGAAGCAGCCGCGCCAGGTTCTTGCGCGGCTGAATGGAGCCGACCGCCAGCACGTACTCGCCGCCGATGCCGTAGCGGCGCCGCACGCGCTCGAGCTCCGAGGCGTCCTCGACGGGCCGGAAGCGCCCGGCGGCGGCGAGCGGCACGACCGAGACGCGCGAGGGATCGAGCCCGTAGGACTTCAGCAGGTCGAGCCGCGTGTACTCCGAAGGCACTATGACGTGCGCCGCGCGCCTGACCGTGCGCCTGACCGTCAGGCGGAGCTGCATCCAGCTACGGCGCTTGAAGGTCTGCGGCAAATGCTCGAAGGAGATGTCGTGGACTGTGACGACGACGGGGCAGGGGGCGAGCGGCGGCGCCGTGTACTGCACGTGCAGCAGATCAACGGGGCGCCGGCGCAGCTCGGCCGAGAGCGTGAAGGGGACGCGCACGAGCGGCGTGTGCGGTAGAGTCCTGCGGACCGAGACGTGCGGCCACCGCCCGGCGAAGCGCTCGACCGCCGCCTGCCGCGTGACATAGACGGTGTAGCGGTTCCCCGGGTCGAGGGCGGCGAGCGCCTCCACGAGGTTCGCCGCGTAGGTCTCGTTGCCGGCGAGGCCGGTCCCGACCGAGTGCGCGTCAATCGCTATGTGCACGGATTAAAGGCGGCTCCGAATCTTTATCTTTAATAAGACGGCAGGGCGGTATTATACTTCGCCCGCGCGCCCGAGCCCGAGCGCGCGGCAGTTCGCCTTTTTAAGAGTAGAGACTCCTCGCGCGACTTCCCCGCCGGAAGATAAGGAGACCGCCATGAACTTATGTGTCGTTAAAAGGGTGGCGCTGTCGCTGATGCTGTCGGCCTGCGCGGCGCTCGCGGCGCCCGCGGGCGGCGGCGCCCGGACGAAGGCCGCCGCGGCGGCGCCGCCGCCGAACCCCATCCTCGTCTTTCTGGGGCAGGAGGTTTACGAGACGGGCGGCAAGCAGTGGTTGCGCTACAGGTACTCCGTCATGAACCTCTCGGAGTACCCGAACGAGATGTTCGCGGCGGCGCCGGAGCTTCCGCCCTGCGGCCAGAACACGAGCGCCTCGCGCACCTGGGTTGACTTCTACGACCAGTCGGGCAAGCGCCTGTACGGCTTCTGCGCGCTCGGCAGCCGCGACAACCTCTCGCAGATATGGTTCGCCCTCGAACTGGACGTGCTCCCGCCGAGCTGGGTCTATGTGGAGCTTAACGACAGGAAGACCAACACCAAGTACAAGTCTAACCTCGCGGAGACGACGCTGTAGCTAACCCGGCTCCTCTCCCTGAGCCACTTCGTCGCCGGCCGCGTCGTCGCCCTCGCCCGCACCGGCTTCCCCCGGCAACACGCCGCGGAAGCTCTTGCGGTGGATGGGGCAGCAGCCGTGCTCGCGAAGGGCGGCCCAGTGCTCGCGCGTCCCGTAGCCGACGTGACGCGCGAAGCCGTAGTGCGGGAACTCCTCGTGGTAGCGGCGCATGAGCCGGTCGCGGTAGGTCTTGGCGAGGACTGAGGCGGCGGCGATGGACGCCGAGATGGAGTCGCCGCGTATGATGGCCTTCTGCGGCAGCGGCGACTCGCGCAGTTGAAGGGCGTCTATCAAAAGAAAATCGGCGCACGTCGTGAGGCCTTCGAGTGCCTTCATCATCGCGCGCCGCGTGGCTACGAGTATGTTGGTGGCGTCTATCTCTTCGGGGCCGACGACGCCGTAGGCGTGACAGACCGCGGTGCGCCGCAGCTCCCCGGCTATGCGCTCGCGCTGTAAGGCCGTGAGCCTCTTCGAGTCGTCCAGGCCCTCGGGGAGCGACGCCGCGGGGTCGAGTATGACGGCCGCCGCAACGACGGGCCCGGCCAGCGCGCCGCGGCCCACTTCGTCCAGCCCCGCGACCATCCTGTGGCCGCGCGCGCGCGCCTCCTCCTCGAACAGCAGACCTACGGACGACTCGCGCCTCTTCATACGAAAGCGCCGCCTGACGCCGCCCTTACTTGTTCTTGTTCGAGGCCGAGGCGCCCTGCGCCTGCCCGCTCGCGCCGGTGTTGGCTTGGCGCGTGTCGCGCTCGCGTATGCGGGCGGCCTTGCCGCGCAGCTCGCGCAGGTAGTAGAGCTTCGCGCGGCGCACCCGGCCGCGGCGCACCACCTGTATGCTGGAGACGATGGGGCCGTGCAGCGGGAACATGCGCTCGACGCCGACGCCGAAGCTGACCTTGCGCACCGTTATCGTCTCGCGCACGCCGCCGCCCTTGCGCGCGATGACGACGCCCTCGAACGCCTGAAGGCGCTCCTTAGTCTCCGACTCCTTGATGCGCACCTGCACGCGGACGGTGTCGCCGGGCGCGAAGTCCGGGATGTCCGTGCGCAACTGCGCCTTCTCTATCATGTCCAAGCGGTTCATAATTCACCTCGAAAAACTGTCGTCCGAACGACT